>CAZOTP010000224.1:0-5875 GCA_964582655.1 uncultured Pirellulales bacterium
ATCAATTGAACCATATAGGCGGGGGGGTGTCAATTGAAATTGAGAATATTTTCAATAATTCTGCTGTTTTTTCCATCGTAAGCAGAAGTGTTGCCCGGTATAACAGGGAAAAACGAGTTTTCGGAGTATAGATATGCTCGCTGTGCTACTGGGTCCCGGTGAAGTCTTTATCATCGTCGTCATCGTCGCGGTGTTTTTTTTTCTGATGGGGCGATCCTCTGGAAAACGATAAATTTTTTGATTTTTTCAGTGGAATTTTTCTGGATAATCATCGTAAGTGGTTATCGTAAAATAAGATATGATTTTCCAATATCTTTGGACCTTCCCCCCTGCATTGTCCGATAATAAAAGGGTATAACCGGCTAAAACACCGATATTGGACAGGCAAGGAAAGGTTTTACGATGAAACTTCTGCTCAACGGACAGGAAATCGAAAAAAATCTTGGGGATGACAGTTCATTGGCAATGCTCTTAAACACGGTTCAGCAGGAAAACCTTTCCGAAGATGAGGTGATTTCCGCCGTGTATGTGGATGGAGAGCCTCTGACCGCCGATCTGCTGAGGCAGTGGAAAGACCGGCCGGTCAGGGATTTCTGCGAAACCCGCATCGAAGCCCCCATCAAGACAGTCCTGGCCTGCAACAGCCTCCGGTCCATCGCCGATGCCCTGCGGGAAAGCACCGAGGACCGCCGGCAGATCGGTGACCTCTTGTGCAAGGGCCGAAGCACCGATGCCCTGGGAAAACTCCAAAATTACCTCAATATGTGGAATGGCGTCCAGCAGTCCCTTGCCGGAGTCTGCCGACTGCTGGATGTGGAACTGGAATCGCTGGAAATCTACAGTTCCGGCGGAGAACCCAGAATAGTCCCTGACCTGATTCACGACCTCGCTGCCCAGTTCCAGCAAATCAAAACCTCCCTCGAGGCGGGCGATTTCGTCCTTATGGGCGATATCCTCGAATACGAATTCTCGACCCTTACCGACACATGGGCCGCCATGCTTGAAGAACTCGCCGACCGCTTCCACCCTTCCGCTCAGGCGTAATCGGGAGTGTTTTCAGGACATCAGTGTTGTCCTATTCCCGCGGAACCGTTAAACGATATACATAGGCATCCCCATTGAAGATTTTATTCTGGCGGAAAAACCGCGTCATCCATACCACGATATCTCCGTTTTCCCGATCTTCATACCCATAAAAACACGACAGATACAATTCTCCCAGCCCACTGACGGCATCTTCACTGGTTTTGGTATCGATTTCCGCAACCGTATCCCGCATCAGCATCATGCTCTTGGGGTCCACCTGGCCGATCACTATCGGATAACGGGGCGAACTGCCCCTGGGGTTTTCTGGACAGATATTCCCCAGCCAGTACGTTTTTCCGCTGCTGTGGCTCAGTAACAGCGACATGCTACTGGGCGAATAAAACGCCGTCCCGTCCGTATATCCCCAGGGCTTTACCTCTGACCAGCGATACCCCCCGTCCTCCGATACGCAGTACCACTTGTACCCGGGGAGTTCCTCTTTCTTTTCATTGCTGCCCCGCAATACCATCAGAATCCGCCCGTCCGGCATCTCCGCAATCGTCGGCTCGATGAATCCCCGCGTGGAACGGGCAGGATCGCCGTACACGATCTCGGACACCTCCCAGTCGATTCGGAGGTCGTCACGCCATTGTCCGATGAGAACGGCGGAATCGTGAAAGGTGTAGCCGCCGCCGGGATTTAAATACTCCCCATCCGGGCCGGGATGACTGTACTGGAAAGGCACCAGAATCCGACCCGCCCGCGTCCGGATGGGACGGCTGCCGTTATCTCCCATGAACGCGCTGTTCTTCCCCACCCAGTGATTTTTCAGCGGATGCTCCTGGCTGTATGGCTCTCCCTTTTGAATCACCCGCTCGCAAACCGTCAGGCTCCGGTCCCCATCCACCGAAACCCCGTACACCAGAAAATACTTTTTCATCACATCCACTACCTTGCCCGACTGATAAAACGCCCGTTCATTGCCTCCCCCCAGATGCAGCAGCCTGCCCATCACCGGATCCATCCAAGGGACCACCCAAGCCACCCCGTTGAACCGCTCATTATACACATCCTCCACCGTTGGCTCATTCCACGGCCCCCATGTCCGGCCGTTATCCTGCGAATACGCATCCCCGCCGCTTTGCGTCATGACATCCGAGCGGTTCGTAAGCCGGCGCCGGCACCGCATTTCCAAGCCCGTCGCCTGCGTATAATACCCCGTCGCGTACGCCGTCATCCCTTCCGGCGCATCAAAAAACATCTCCCGGCTCTTCAGCCGAGGCTTCGAAACCGTTTTGCCCGCATGATTGGCCGATTCGCACCCGCCTAATAACAAACCAGAAATCAGAAGAATTACAGCATGTTTCATATTTTCTTTCCGTGCAAATACATTTCCAGCCCTTTTTTCGTCGATTCAAATGCCATCTCTTCCAGATTCAGTTCCTGCGGTTTGAGCCGCACGATCTCCGCGATCTCATCCTCCAGCCGAATTTCGTCGGCGCTGTCCGCGTAGCAGACATAAAACAAATCCAGCGTGTAATACATCACTCCCTTGTAAAAATACCGGTTCGGCGCCGAGCTTTGGTACCGGATATTCTTTACCTCGATCCCCAGTTCCTCCCGCACCTCCCGCGCCAGCGCCTCCTCGCCCGTCTCGTCATAATCCACGAATCCGCCGGGCAGATCCAGCATCCCCCGCCCGGGCTCCCGCGCCCGGCGCACCAGAACAATGCGCTCTCCCACTTCCAGGATCGCTCCTACCGCCGATGCGGCGTTATGAAAATACTCCCAGCGGCAATCTCCGCAAACCATACTCTTTCCCAGCCAGTGCACTTCTCCGCTCCCGCACACCGGACAGTACCGCCAGGAAAAAGGTTTTTCTGTCAGCTGTTTTTCCGTCATATTTGCATTTTATAATTCCTGCGCGGCAGGAAGAGAACATCTGAAAACGTTCTCAAACTTATCCTGTTTTTGCTGATACACACTTCTGCCAGTATGCCAAAAATTTTCCCGCAAAACAATAAAAATCATTGCAACCGCCCATTTAATCCGGTAGAACCCCCACGTTGTGGAATGCGGCGAAACCTTCACCGGCAGGTCCCTGTTGTCCATGAAAAAAGATCCGATGCAAACACTGCTGACGTACCGCTGGCTCATCTTTGCCGCCCTTGCCCCCGCCTATTTTCTCGCGTTTTTCCACCGTCTTTCCCTCTCTGTCATCGCCCAGGATCTCGCCCGGGACCTCAGCGCCTCGCCGGCGGTGCTGGGTTTTCTCGGCTCTTCTTACTTTTATTGTTACGCCCTGATGCAGCTGCCTGCCGGCCTGCTCTCCGATTCTGTCGGTCCCCGAAAAACGGTGACTCTCTCCCTCCTTCTGGCGGCCCTGGGAAGCTTTCTTTTTGCCATCACGCCGGGGATTTCCCTTGCGTGTCTGGCCCGAATTTTGATCGGTTTGGGCGTCTCCATGGTCTTTATTTCCACATTGAAAATCATCTCCCAGTGGTTCCAGCGCCGGGAGTTTGCCCTGATGACCGGCGTCCTCAACGCCGTCGGAGGCACGGGGGTCCTTGCCGCCACCGCGCTGCTGGGGTTCCTCACATCCTGGTTCGGCTGGCGCATTTCTTTTGCCGTCCTTGCGGTGTTTACCCTGCTGATGTCCTCGCTCGTTTGGATTCTGGTGCGAAACCGGCCGGCCGAGAAAGGATTTCCGGCCATTGAACCCTTCGATCCCAGTCAAGCCGCGTCACACCCTTCGGAAAATAAAATCGCTCTCTGGCACGGTGTCCGAAAAGTCGTCACCGAAAAATATTTCTGGCCTGTCGCACTGATGTTCTTTCTCGATTGCGGGATATTTTACGGTTTTGGCGCCCTCTGGGCGGGTCCTTATTTGATGGACGTTTATGGACTGTCCAAGACTTCCGCCGGCGCTGTTCTCAGCATGATTGCCTGGGGGATGATCCTTGGGAGCCCCCTCATCGGCTTCCTTTCGGAACACGTCATTACGAGCAGAAAACAATTCGCTCTGATCATCACTTTGCTGATCTTCGTTCTCCAGATGATTCTCTATCTGTTTCCCGCCAACATTCCCCAACCGCTTCTTTATCTCTGGTTTTTTCTCTTTGCGTTTGTGTTCTCCGGTGTCATCGTGATCGGTTTCACCAACGCCAAGGAGCTGTTTCCTCTCGAGATGGCCGGCACCGCCGTCGGCTTGGCCAATATTTTCCCCTTCTTCGGCGGCGCTGTTTTCATGCCTTTCCTTGGCCGCATCCTCCAGACCTATCCTATCATTGGCGCCGGCGGGTTTCCGCTGGAGGCCTATCGAACGGTTCTTCTGGTTCTCCTTGCCGCCTCGATACTCGCCGCCATTGCTGCGGCCTTCCTCCGGGATACATCTCGAAAGTAACCATTCCCCCTGCCTTCGGAAAACGATCCGAAAAACTATTCAACCGGTTCGCTCGATGAAATATTCTTCCTTCCTCCCTCCGCCAGACGATTGGCCAGTTGAACGAAGGTTTCCGGAGAAAGCGTTTCCGCCCGAATCCCGGGATCGATGCCGATCGACAGCAGGAGCGGCGTGAAATCCGTCAGTCGGTCGTGCAGCGCCAGAGACGCCCGGATGGTTTTCCGGCGGTGCGCCAATAGAAGGTTAATCACCTGGCGAAGAAGGTTTCGATCCCGAATCATCGCCGCTGTTTCGGAACGGAGATTCCACTGCACCATCGCCGAATGCACATTGGGCATGGGCCAGAACGCCGTGGGTTTGATGCGGCGTAATATCTTCGCCTCTCCCATCGACTGCAAAAGAACGCTCAGCAAACCGTAATCCCCCGTCCCCGGCGGCGCGACAATCCGCTGGGCGACCTCCGCCTGGATTGTGATATACATCCCTTGCGGCGGAGAATCGAGCATCAACAGGTTAATCATCAGAGGCGAAGCGATCTGATACGGCAGATTGGCGATGAGCAGCAAGGGCCCCCCCAAATGCTCCCTTGCCTTTTGAACCGCTCCCAGCACGTCCGGCTGAATCACGCTTTTGGTCAGCAGAATGTCGGCATGCACGAGGGAAATATTTTTGAATCCCGCCAGTTCCCGGCAGGCGATTTGCGAGAGAATCGGATCGATATCCACCGCGATCACCGCGCCGGCTTTTTCGGCCAGCAGACTCGTCATCGATCCCGTCCCGCCCCCGACCTCCAGAATCGTTTCGTTGCCCTTCAATTCTGCCGCATCGACCAGCAGCCGCATCAGGTTCAGATCGATCAGAAAATTCTGTCCCCACCGGTGCCGGGGCGATACATCGAATTCCGCAAGGAACGATTCAATCTGCTGCTTAGTATGAGGCATTCCATAATTCCATTCACACATTGGGCAAAGCCGGGACTCCCGGATTGAAACTTCCATTTCAGAGTTTTTTATACTGAATCAGCAAATCAGTCCATTGGAATTGAACATCCTCGGAATGATCCGGTTTTCCCGTGGAAAACACGAATCGAATCACGTTTTCACCGAACCAGAGCCAGTCGGGATTGACGGCAACGATATGCTCTCCCCGCCGCCACCAGTCCGGATTATGAATCTCTTCGGCGTGTTCATCCTTGGGTCTGCCTATAAGCTCTTTGTCGGTGCGCTGATGTTCCTCGGGCGAATCGCCGGAAATGACCAAAGGACCCTGCGAATTGATATAGACTTCGATGGTTTCCCCCGGCTGCAGAGGCCGGACATAGAACCGCAATTCAGCTTCCGGTTTCAATCCAAGCGATTTGGCTTTTTCCAGATGGTCCCCGATGCGCAGACGGAAGGAACGAATTGCGGCAAAGGGTCCGCTTGTACTGCTGGCGGGATGAATCAC
>CAZOTP010000225.1:0-5838 GCA_964582655.1 uncultured Pirellulales bacterium
TCGACGGGCATGCGGTGCTGGTGGGCCGGGAAAGCTGGCTGAAGGAGCTGGGGGTGGATCTTTCGGCATTAGCGCAGCCGGAGATGGCGGCGCCGGAGGGCGTGAGTCTTTTGTATGTGGCGGCGGACGGGCGATGCATGGGGTGGATTGGGCTGGAGGACCGGACGAGACCGGAGGCGCGTGCGGCGGTTCGTTAGCTTGGGGAGCTTGGGATACGCCGGCTGGTGATGGTGACGGGGGACCGGCTGGCGGTGGCGCACCGGGTGGCGGCGGAGATGGGATGCAGCGAAGTGAAAGCGGAGTGTCTGCCCCATGAGAAGCTGCATCTGGTGCATGAACTGCAGCGTGACGGACATAGCGTGGCGGTGATCGGCGACGGGGTGAACGACGCCCCGGCGCTGGCGGCGGGGGACCTGGGCGTGGCGATGGGAGCGGCAGGGAGCGATGTGGCGATCAACAGCGCTTCGATTGCGCTGATGAATAATGATTTGCAGCGGATGCCGTTTCTGGTCCGGCTGTCTCGGACGACGCGCAAGGTGGTGATGCAGAACCTGAGTTTCGGGCTGCTGTTTATCGTGCTGGGGATTGTGCTTTCGTCGATGGGATATATTCCGCCGGTGCTGGCGGTACTGCTGCATCTGGGCAGTTCGCTGGTGATTGTGTTCAACAGCGCCCGTCTGGTTCGGTTCGGGGAGGAGATCGATGCGGCGGAACCGGGTACGGCGGGGGAAGCGGAGCCTGCGGCAAGCTGATTAAAAAGTGCGAAGGGTGTGAAACGTGAGAAAGGTGTGAAAAGATGAGATCGCCACGGCCCTATCGGGCCTCGCGATGACATTCATGCCGGCGCTTCGGGCTTTTGTTTGGAGAGGAAGATGAAGGGGTCGGATGGAGACGTTTGTCAGGGTTATTGAAGAGCAGATTATGGTAAAAGACACAGGATATTTTGCGATCCAGACGGTTGGATTGACGAAGGTGTTCCGGGATTTCTGGGGCCACGCGCGGGTGCGGGCGGTGGACGATTTGAACCTGGAGATTCAGGGTCGGGAGGTGTATGGCCTGCTGGGTCCCAACGGGTCGGGGAAGAGCACGACGATCAAGATGCTGCTGGGTCTGCTGTTTCCATCGCGGGGGGTGGCGCAGGTGCTGGGGAGGCCTCCGGGGGATGTGAAGACCAATCACCGGATCGGGTATCTTCCGGAGGAGTCGTATCTGTATCCGTTTTTGACGGCGCGGGAGACGCTGGATTTTTACGGTAGGCTGTTTGAGCTGCCCCGTGCGGAGCGTCAGCGTCGGATCGACAGTCTGCTGGATATGGTGGGACTGCAGGGGGTATTGCGTCGGCCTTTGGGGGAATATTCGAAAGGGATGATGCGTCGAATCGGGCTGGCGCAGGCATTGATCAATGATCCGGATCTTTTGATTCTGGATGAGCCGACGTCGGGTCTGGACCCGATCGGGACGCGTCAGATCAAGGATTTGATCGCGGAACTGGGCCGGCGGGGCAAGACGGTGCTGCTGTGCAGCCATCTGCTGGCGGATGTGGAGGATGTGTGCGACCGGATCGGGATTTTGTACGGCGGGAAGCTGCGGGAGGAGGGCCGCGTGCGGGAGCTTTTGGCGCAGAAGCAGCAGACGCAGATTCGAAGCGGGCGGCTAAGCGAGGGTGCCATTCAAAAGATTGAAAAAATTATTCTTTCAGAGTATCCGGATGGAGCGGTCGAGGTGGAGACGCCTCGGGAACGGCTGGAAGACCATTTTTTGCGGATCGTGTCGAAGGCGCAGGAGGAGATGGAGACGTCCGGCGCGCTGATGGGCGGGAAGGTGAGCGATTTTCTGGGCGCGGGCGAAGGGGGGCGAACCGCGGAGGAGGGGGAGACGGTGATCGAGGGGCTGCTGGCGGGCCGGGAACATGCGGTTGAGGCGGGCCGGGCGAAGGGGGCCTCGGAAACGGCTTCGGTTCCGGCGGAAGAGACAGGCCGCGTTCTGGATTCGCTGCTGACGGGCGGAGTGACGGCGGTTCCCGTATCGCATGAGGAAACGAAGTCTGCGGAATGGGCGGCCTCGACGACGCCTGTATCGCCTGCGAAGGAGGAGGCGGAAGTGGACCGGTCGGTGATCGAGCATCTGCTGGGCGGGTCGAAGCAGGAATCCCAAGACGGCGCGCCGGGCGGGGAGAGGCAACATCCGGGGCATCGCAACGGCAAGGAATAGACGGAATGGATCAAGTATGGGCTGTGGCCCGGACTGTGCTGATGGAATTTTTCCGGATGCGGGTGCTGATGGCGCTTCTGCTTCTGGTGATCCTGTCGTACACGGCGGGACTGGCGTACTGGCTGTATGCCGGATCGGGACAGGCGGATGAAAAGGTTCAAACGTTTTTAAGCTACGGGTTGAGCCTGGCTTGCGCAGCGCAGTCGCTTCTGACCATCTTTTTTTCGGCGTCCACGGTGAGCCGGGAGGTTCGCCGGAAAGAGATTTTTCTAGTGACGACCAAACCGATTCGGCGGGGGGAATACCTGGCGGGGAAATTCGCGGGTCT
The DNA here is from genome assembly GCA_964582655.1 of uncultured Pirellulales bacterium. Lineage (GTDB taxonomy): Bacteria > Planctomycetota > Phycisphaerae > Sedimentisphaerales > SM23-30 > CAZOTP01. The sequence continues at coordinate 2,540 of CAZOTP010000225.1, forward strand.
GGCGGTTTTGAATCTGATGCTCCTGATTCTGCACGGGGGGCTGATTTACGGGCTGGCGAAGGGAATCGGGCATTATTCGGAAAAAAGCCCGATGGAGGCAGCGCGGCTGCAGGAGCTGGTGTTTATCGCGAGGGAATCGGTGAAGCCTCCGGATCCGGATGTGGCGGAGGAAGTGCGGCAGCAGGTGGAGAAGATCGTGGAGGAGAAGAAGAAGGAAGAGCCTTTGTACGTCCGGAATCCGCAGCAGCTCGAGGCGATGCGGAACACGCTGACGCGGGAGCTGGAGAAGCAGGCGATTGCGCGGCGGGGTTGGGTGACACCGGGTCAGGCGCTGACGTTTCATTTTTCGGGGGTGAAGCCGATCGACCGGGAGAAAGGACTGATCTTTATCCGGTATGAGCAGGATGTCTCGGTGAGTCCGGACGGCAGCCAGTTGTACGGGCAGTGGGCGTTCGGCCCGGTGGATCCCCTGGCGCAGGGAGGGGAGCGGGTGGATACGCGGGATGTCATCCGGACGATCCATGAGTTTCCGATTCCGGCCAGCGCGGTTTCGCCGGATGGGGATTTGTACGTGACGTATCGGAATCCGCTGGAAAACCGGCCCGTGACGGTGATTTTCCCGGTGGGCAAGGGGATCGAGGTGCTGTACACGGTGGGGGGATTTGAGGCGAATTTTCTGCGGACGCTGCTGATGATTTATTTCCGTCTGCTGTATTTGTCGGTGCTGGGACTGGCGCTGGGGGCGTGGCTGAGTTTTCCGGTGGCGGGGCTGTCCATTTTGGTGGTGTTCCTGATGGGGTCGTTAAGCGGCTTCATTTCGGACGCGATGCAGTGGGAGGCGGGCAAGAGCCAGCAGACCATCACGTACTGGATCCTGTTTTTCATGCCTCATTTTTCGGTGTATGACGCGGTGTCGTATCTGGAGAAGGGGCGCGTGGTGACGTGGCTGTTTGTCTCCCAGTGCTGGATTACGATGGTTTTGATCAGCGGAGGAATCGCGGGGCTGATCGGGTATCTGATTTTCAAGTTCCGGGAGCTGGCGAGGGTCATTGTGTAATCGAGGTTTATGTTGAGATCGCAAGGTACATGGAAGACGTGGGTATGCGTAGTGCTGGCGGGGGGGATGGCGGCGTTGTCGGCGCTGCAGTATCCGGCGCTGTCCCGTCAGCGTCAGGCGTATAAACTGGATCTTCCCAGCCCGAAGGAAGGGGGTCGCGTGGCGTCAGAACTTCGGCTGCCTCTGGGGGCGCTGTTTGTGTTTCGGAGCCTGGCGATCGATTATTTGTGGATTCGGGCGGACAATCTGAAAAACGCCGGGCAGTATTTCGATGCGCTGCATCTGGCGCGGATGATCTGCGCCTTGCAGCCCCACATCGCGAAGGTGTGGGATTTTCAGGCGTGGAACATGGCGTATAACATCTCGGTGTCGATGCCGACATGCCCGGAGCGGTGGCACTGGGTTTCGGCGGGGTATCAACTGCTGCGGGACGAAGGGCTTCGATACAATCCGCAGGATCCGCTGATTTTCAGCTCTCTGGCGTGGATTTTTCAGCACAAGATGGGGAGCATATCGGATGACTGCAACCGGTATTACAAGAAGCGGCTGGTGTATGAGATGTCGCCTCTGATGGACGGGCCGGGGACGCTGGAGGAGCTTTCGGCGCTGGCGGGAGCGGCGCGGAGCTGGGAGGAGCTGCGAAGCGATGCGGGGGTCGTGAAGCTGGTGGAGCAGATCCGCGCGGCGGAGGGGAAGTTCAAGACGGAGGAGGATGTATTCCGGGGGATGCTGCGGTACAAGTATGAGGAGAGGGAACTGTCTCCGGAATGCAAACAGGTGGTGGCGGACCATGCGGGAACGGCGTCGCTTCGGAAGCTGGATTTGTTTCTTCGGGCGCGGGAGCTTCGGCAGACGTGGAAGATGGAGCCATCGGGGATGCTGGCGGTGAGCCGAAAATACGGTCCGGTGAATCTGGATACGGAAGAGCAGGAGGGGCTGGACTGGCGTCTTCCGTGGACGCACGCGATCTACTGGGCGGTGGAGGGCTTGAAGTACGCCAAGGCGAAAGATTTCGATGAATCGCGGCTCCACCGGGTGGTGTATCAGAGCCTTCAGGATTTGTATCACAACGGTCGGATGCAGATGTTTGTGGCGGCGCCGCCGGAGAAGGAGACGCAGACGGAGAAGGGCCGGGAGGTTCTGGAGAAGAATTTTACGGACCGGGTGGAGATTTTTTTCAGCCAGGATTTGCGGATGCTCCCGGCGGCGTACCAGGAGACGCTGGATATTATCCAGTTGTATCAAGAGTCGGATGCACGGATATCGATGGGGATCACGGCCGGCTCGATCAATATGGCCAGCACAGGAATCATGGAGCTGTACCTGGCGGGCCACAAGGAGTACGCCCGGAAGTTTTTCCAGCGGCTCAAAGAGCGTCTTCCGAACGATCCCAATTACAAGGTGACGCTGGAGGAGTATGTTCGCAAGCAGATGAAGGATATGTTCGAGGAGATTACGCCGAAGTACGCCAGCGATATGATTCTGGGTCTGCTGCAAAAGGGGTATATGCATTATGCCATGGATGACAGCGAAAACGCGACAATCAGCGAAAAGCTGGCGGAGCAGATTTACGAGGAGTTTCAGCGGGAGTATCCGACGGAGGCGTATCGGCTGGGGCTGCCTTCGATGGCAGAGATGCGGTGGGTGGCGCTGAAGAATTTCGTGATGGATGACCGGATCGGGCCGAACGTGAAAGGGCTTCTGCTGGGCCGGATGCAGGTGGAGAGACCGGACCAGTTTCAGCGGCTGGTGGAGGAGCTGAAGAAGCAGCGGGAGCAAACCTCAACCCCGGAAACGAAGGCTCCCTGAGCCAGGAGGAAGGATGAGGCCGCCGGGAACCATTGACAGGGGGATATCATGGTAATCGTTCGAGATATCCATGCCGATGAGACGGATGCGGGGCTGGGGCTGATTCTGGATGACGGGCGGGAGGACGCGGCGGGTCTGGCGAAAAAGGTTCTTGCGTTCAAAACCCTGTTTGGATGCCCGGAGGAGGAGTTTTCACAGCAGGTGGCGGTGGAGCGGGAAGGGTATCTGTCGTTCAGCTGCCTGTTTGTGAAGAATCCGGGCCGGACGGCGTTTGTGTTCAGCGCCCCGGTCGGGTCCGGCGAAGCGGAAGCGGCCGAAGAGGCTCTGGGGAAACTGAGCGAGCGGGCGTTTGCCGGCGGGTGCAATCTGCTGGAAGTTCTTCTGGAGCCGTCGGAAACAGAGCGGAAAGAACTGTTTTTGCGGAGCGGAGTTC
>CAZOTP010000226.1:0-5739 GCA_964582655.1 uncultured Pirellulales bacterium
CCATAGCCTTGGCCCCGGCGCCGCTGACCGCCTGGTACGTGCTGACCACCATGCGCTTGACCTTGTTCATCTGGTGCAGAGGCCACACCGGCACGATGCCGATGATCGTCGAGCAGTTCGGGTTGGCGATGATGTTCTTGTGGTCCCGCACGCGGTGCGGATTGATCTCCGGAATCACCAGCGGAACGCCCTCGTCCATCCGAAACGCCGACGAATTATTGACCACCACGCAGCCGTCTTTCGCCGCCGCCGGGGCAAACTGTTTGCTCACCGATGCGCCCGCGGAGAACAGCGCGATGTCGTAATCCCGGAAGCTGTCTTCCTTGAGCTCTTCAATCGTGTAGGTTTTTCCCTGGAATGTCACTGTCTTACCCGCCGACCGCGCGGATGCCAGGAATTTGTATTCTGTTGCCGGGAAGTTCCGCTCATCCAGCAATTTCAGAAATTCCACTCCGACTGCGCCGGTCACGCCGGCGACTGCGACTTTCAGTGACATAGCCTTTGCCTCGTTTACTTTCCGCCCGGTTCGGGCACAAACCTATAACCAACCGGCCCATCGCCGGTTTCTTCCATCCGCTCCAAATTCCCCCGCTGCGGGGACAAGCACGGGATAATACTCCAATTCCCATGCGATTACAAGAGAGACATGAATTTTCTATTTTTCCGTCCCGCATAGCCCGGAACTCATTTTAAATCCTTTATCCATAACAGGTTAAAGGAATCGAAGGCCCTGACGCCGATTTTTCAGGCATTTTTGACAAGTTCCGGGCCTGAATTTCGCTATAATGGGGTAGTGATCAAAGGAAGCTGTGATTTCCGTTATTTTTTTGGCAATAAAGGATTGGAAACGTCGATAAGGAAAAGGACCAAAACTGTAAACCCTTTTTCAGCAATCAATCAGGTTGTTGAAAATGTCCGGTTCCCCGGTGAAGAGGAGTTGTAACCGTGAAAGTCCATATGTGGCTTGTTCTGGCGTTCACCCTGGCAGGGATCCGTATTGCGGCATACGGGCAGTCCGATATCGGACCGGCCGGCGCGGTTTCCGGGGGATATGATTGCCTGATTGCCGCTTCCGATAGCTCCGAGACCATGAAAGCCCGTGCCGATTTTGTCTGCCCCGGGACTCATGATGAAGAAGTCATTGGGGGTGTGATTGACTCCATCGCCTTGAACGGAAAAGCCGGAAGTGTGTTTCTGGCCGCCGGAACCTATAAAATCACCCAGCCCGTCATCCTCAAAAGCGGCGTCAGCGTCTATGGCATCCTGCCCGGCCTGAATTTGACGCAGAACTGCCCCGACCTGGGATTCGCCATGGTTGGCGGCACCATCCTTCAGGGGGAGTCGGGAAATAAAACGGAAACCATTTTTTCCGGAACCAATATCGCCAATCTCGAAATCGCCAACCTAGGATTTAAAAATGTCGCGCATGCCATATCGGTCGGCGATGTCAATCAGGATGGATTCGGATTCGGCACGTTGCGCAATTTATTCGTCGATCATTCCAGCAATACCTGTTTCGTGTTTAAAAACTGTCAGCAAATGCAGGTTACCAATCTCAAAATGTACTGGGTTCATAGCGCCGTTTTAATGCAGGCCTGCAAAGGGGGATGCTCCCCGGGAAACAGCGTCCTCGATGGCGTATATGCGTTTATCGATCCGGCCCAAAATCCACCCTGGACCATTAAAATCGCGGGCTCCATTGTCCCGGACCCCGCTCATCCCGGCAGCTATCTGACCAGTCCCATGGGAAACAATTTCTGGATTCGTCCGCAGGTGAATGCCTTCAGCGGCAGCTCCATTCCGAACAGCGCCATGCTCTGGATGGAAGGGGAGCAGGCCAACGGGCTTTCCACCATTGTCCAGGGACAAACCATCCAATATCTCGATCTGGAGGGAGATCGCTTCACGCACCATGTCTATGCCAGGAATCTGTATCAACGCAATCTCGATCTGATGGGAACCTGCAAATTTGAAAACGCCCATTCTAACAATTTCCTCTCCAACAACGTTGGCACCGGGGGCAATCCGGTCCCCGAACGGAATAATGTCTATCTGACGTTGCTGAATTGCAGCAGAAATACACTGACCGGCGTAATTGAAGGATATACCGCCGACAGCAACTCCGTCTGTCAGGGGTTCTATTACAATCAGGCCAATGGCGGCTGGTGCCTGAATGCCAATCAAACTTTCATGGGCGCAAACAGCCGTCTGCTGAATCTGGGAACCAATGAGGTGCTTTGGCGGCCCTATGGAATCCAAATCGGGCAGCAGGTCACCACGCTGACCGGCACAAACACGGTCAGTAAAGGGCTGCTCGGGATTGTAAAACTCGATGCGTCCGCCGGCAGCCGCACCATCCAGCTTCCCACCGCGTCGAATATTCCCGGAGGATCGTTCACCTTTGTCCGTGTGGATGACCGCCTGGAAAATACCCTGACTCTGAAGGGATATGCCGGCGAAACCATCAATGGCAGCGGCACCTACGCCCTGACCAGTCAATGGGATACCGTTACCCTTGCCAGTGACGGAGCCAACTGGATGGTGACCCAGAAAATTGCCGGCTCCCAAACCCTGGAGAGCCGATTCTGGGATTTGAATACCAATGGCCGGGGGGATCTGCCGGATTTTTCCGCAATAGCCGCCCATTGGGGGAATCCATGTTCCAGTCCCAGCTGGTGCGAGGGCTGCGATCTGGATCAAAATGGAACCGTCGATCTTGCCGATGTGATCCGTTTCGCACAGCATTGGCTGCAATAAATAGTTTCGTGTATGTTGAAATCAGTGTAGCTCAACCGGACAGTAGCGGATTCAAGCAGAAACTCGGCGATGTCAAAGATATTTAAGGTCATCGTACTGATTAATACCGACACGGTCTATGGGCGGCAGCTCATTCTGGGGATCTCCGATTATTCGAAAGATCACAAAGGGTGGACGTTTTTCCGGGCAAACGAAACATCGCTTTATGCCGACCCGCAGAATCTGAATCTTGACTGTCATATTTCTCTTCTTCAAAAGTGGGGGGCGGATGGACTGATAGCCGTGCTCCCCGCACAAATCGCCAAAAAAATATCGTCCCAAATACCGATTGTCTGTATCCCGATTCGAAACGAAGCGTATGATGATGTACCAAGAATTATCTCAGACGATATGGCGATCGGAGAGATGGCGGCGGATAAACTTCTTCAGCTGGGCTACCGGAATTTTGCGTATTGCGGCTATGATGCTATTTGGTTGCGGGAACGGGCGAAAGCATTTCACCAGAAACTTTCAGCACATGGATATACGGCGCTGTTTCACTGGGAAAACTATGAACGTGCCTATCGAAAATGGGAAGGGGAATATTCGCGACTGCAGACGCTGAGCCGCTGGCTGAAAACGCTGCCCAAGCCGGTGGGGGTCATGGCGGGTTTCGATGAACTGGGGCATGAAGTCATCAAAGCCGGGGCACTGGCGGGTTTGAGCATTCCGGAAGAACTGGGGGTCATCGGGGTGGATAACGATGAATTCTTTTGCGAAATGTGTCAGCCTCCGCTCACCAGCGTGGTTCTCAATACGCGCCGGGCGGGCTATGATGCCGCTTCGCTTCTGGATCGACTGATGAAAGGGCGTTCCGTCACAAAATCCACGGTGGTTGTCAAGCCTCTGTATGTGGAAGAGCGGCCTTCGACGGATATTCTTGCCGGCGGGGACAACGATGTTGCCGAGGCCATGCGGTATATCCGCATGAATATAACACGGGAAGTGAGTGTTTCCGATGTTGTGAACGCCGTTTCCGTTTCCCGTCGCTTATTATACAGGAAGTTTACCGCGGTGTTTGGCTGTGCCATCGGCTATAAAATCCGTCAAATGCGAATTGAACAGATTCAGAAAATGCTGGTGACGACGGATTTGTCCATTTCGCAAATCGCAGAGCGGCTTGGATTTTCGGATTCGACCCATATCTCCCGGTATTTCCAGCAAAGCCTGCGAATCCGTCCCAGCGCGTACCGGCAGATGTATTGCAGGGTCCGTTCGCCGCGCTTTCCAGAAAGGTGACTTCCTCCGGACTCTCCGGGATTTAGGGTATGCCGGCGGGTCGGGTTGGCACAAAATGGCGAAATTTAGATACAAATTGGCGTTCCCAAAACCTTTCGTTTCGCAATACCATTATGTAGAGATATGACCAATTGTTTCCGTTGGCCCAAATATCCGGGGTTTGACGGCGTGATCAGGAACAGACGAAATGGTACACATGGAGTGATCCCATGAAAATCAAATCAAAAGCCTTTACGCTGATAGAATTGCTGGTGGTGATCTCGATTATCGCCTTGCTGGTCAGCATTCTGCTGCCGGCGCTGAATTCCGCCCGCACTCTGGCCCGACAAATCGTATGTTCTTCGAATGTGAAAAACATAGGAACCGGTATGGCTTTATACGCCAATGAAAACAAGTCTCGCATTCCTCCCATGAATATCAAAGAAGTGGGCTACGACTATCGGGGAATTGCAGGGAACGATCCTTGGATCACCTATTATATGTACTCCAATTCCGATGCATATCGTGATCCGGTTACCCAGGAAATGACGCCATGGAATCTGGGCTATCTGTGGGAAGCGGGAGTGCTGGACAATCCGGAAATTTTTTATTGCGCTGGTTTGGCCGCGATGACCGGACAGGGGAATGGCAATCTGGGCCCTCTGTTTAGTTATGAGTATTATATGACGGGTGTAAATCGGTTTGGGGAGATGCCGCCTGCCGAAGCGGAGTATGGAGCCGAAGGAAAAATTCGGGCAGGGTATATGTATTGGCGTTATTGGAAAAATCGCGTCAATACGATGGATAAATTAAACACCGAATTCCCTCTGGTGTTTGATATCATTTTTCAACGTGGCCATATCTCTCATCGCAATGCCGATGGCCAGGCCAAGGGTTTCAATCTTCTGTGGGGGGATATGCATGCTAGTTTTGTCAACGCCAATGAGGATATCATGGATGAAGATCTCTGGAACGCCTATCCGGCCTTTCAGGTTACCTGGGAAATTCTGTATCGAATTATGGGACATAAGCCGTTGCCGATTGGGGAACGAATGAATCAATGGTGATTATTGGGGATATTCCAAGGTTTCAAAAATCGTTTGAATTCCCGGCCGGTTCATCGGGGTGGAAGGTGCTTCCCGCCCTGTGGCGCAGAGACGTTTGTAAAAGGGAATGGGTTTCGGCCTGAATGTATGGTCGGTGGAGCTGTCTTCCGGCATCCAGGAAAGATAGAACGCGCATATATTGAGGGGTATGCCAGGCAACGTATCCGGAATGCCTTTACGCGGATCGAGTTGCTGGTGATGATTTCGATCATCGCGTTTCGCCCGGCATTGGCTGCAATAGTCCCATTTTTCTTCCCCGCCTCGGGTCTCGATGCATGTAAGGGAATCCTTGCCTTGAAATATTCAGACAAACCGAAAACCGGCCGTCTCGTCAGGCCAGACCGGCGCCTGCCCCCACGGGTGGCGGACCCGGCTCTATTCCATACCTCGCCCGCGCATCCTTCATCCCGCTCTGATATTGATAAGGCAAGGCGTTCATCAAGAATATTCCTATATACCCAAAGAATATTATGCCGATCCCCTTACTATTCAAATGAAGAAGATACGTATTCAATACATACCCTCCGCCGATGAGAATTCCGAATAGGATAATCCATGTCAGGTTAATACTACAACGCTAGGAACGCCAAAAAAACCGTGTTTTTCAAACTGATAATGA
>CAZOTP010000227.1:0-5738 GCA_964582655.1 uncultured Pirellulales bacterium
TATGCGGGGGAGCGAGATCTTTCTGACGATTCAGGGGGAGGGCGGCCTGGCGGGAGTGCCGTCGGTGTTTGTGCGGCTGGCGGGGTGCGATCTGCGGTGCCGGTGGTGCGATACGGGGTATGCGCGGAAGGCGAGCGCGGGGAAAGAGATGACGGCGGCATATGTTCTGGCGGAGGTTTTACAATATGATTGCGGGCATGCGGTGGTGACGGGCGGGGAGCCTCTGCTGGCGGAGGAGCTGCCGGAACTGCTGAAGGGGCTGAGGAAACAGCGGAAGCACATCACGGTGGAGACGTCGGCGACGCGGTATGTGCCTCTGGCGTGCGATCTGGTGAGCATCAGCCCGAAGCTTTCGAATTCGACGGGCAAGGGGGCGGGGGCGAAGGAGCATGAATCGCATCGGTTGAATATCCGGGCGATTCGGCGGTATATGCGAAGCGGTGACTATCAATTGAAGTTTGTCGTGGGGTCGGAAAAGGACGTTGCGGAGGCGGAGGGCGTGATAGCGCAGTTGGGAGAGGCGGATCGGGGGAAGGCGTATCTGATGCCTTTGGCGCGGACGAGGGAGGCATACCGTACCCTGGCGCCGCGCGTGGCAAGGTGGTGCCTGGAGCGGGGACTTCGGTTCAGCCCGCGGCTCCATGTGGAGCTGTGGGGCTGCCGTCGCGGGTACTAAAGGGCGCATGGAGAATGATGATGATGATGAAATCAATGGCGGTGTATGCAGTTTTGGCCATAGTATGGTTGTATGGCGGAGGGATTGACGCTGCGGTTGGGGCGGATTCGGAACCCGTGTATCGATTTGCGGTGGTCTGCGAGGAAGAGATTACGTCGTATGAACCCGCGGAAAACGGCACGAATCCATTCTGGTGCCGCGGTTCGCCGACACTGATCCGCGAAGGCGAGTCGGTTTTTGCAAGCCTTCCGGAGACCGGCGAGGACATCCGGCCATTTTGCAATACCCGGTGGACGCTTTGGCAGCGGACGGAGGGGAAGGGATGGGCGTGCCGGCAGAAGGGCACGGAATATAATGAGCGGGAGCCGTTTCCGATGATTCGGATGGGGGACGGGCGAATGCGGATGTCGGTGAGTCCGGCGTCGGAGCCTGAGGGGGAGAATAAAAGAGGGCAGAAAACGTGGCGTTGTCAGCCCCGGATTCTGGAGTTTTCGGCTTCGGAGCCGCAGGCGAAACCGAATTCGATTCTTCCGGAGTGGGGCGGTTCGCGGCGGTTTACGGAGCATTCGTATCGGTCAATGGCGGCGGATCCGGCGCGGCGGGAAACGCTGGTTGTGAATGTGGAGGGAGATGTGTTTGTCTGGTGTCTGGCGGACGGCGGGGGCAAGACGATTTCGCAGGGGGAGATTCGATTTCCCAAGCGGGCGTGTTATCAGCAGTGGACGCTGAGGAATCGGGCGGCGTATGTTCTGGCGGTGGGCGACATTCAGGAACCGAACCGGCAGTGGCGGGCGTATAAGAAGGAGGTGACGGGGGAGGACTGGGATTATGATTTTCGGGATTTGTATTTCAGCTGGACACCGGCGATCGGGGAGAAGCCGTTTTCGCCTCCGCTGACGGTTGCGACGCGGGATGAAACGGCGGGTCATATTCGAAACTGCGATTTGCGGGTGGATGAAACGGGTATGGCGCATGTGCTGTATCGGGTGCAGAATATCTGGCATGGATTTATGCGGGACCGATACTGGCCGGGCAAGCCGCTGGACATCGCGTTGGAGTACTGTCAGATCGAAAAGGGGCAGGTCGTGCTGCGGCAGAACCTGCTCCACAGTCAGGAGAAAGCGCCGTTTCAAACCCAATCGTTTTCCTGGGACGGCCCCTCGCCGATTCATGCGATGTTTCATGTAACGCCGGACGGAGCGGTATTGGCGTTCTATTCTGTGAACGTGAAGAAGGAGGACGGCTCCGAGGCGGTTGAAAATTATGTCCGGCGGGTGCATCCGGAGATGGAGCCGGCGGCGAAGAAACTTTCGATGAAGCATCCCCTTTCGATGTTCTTTACCGCCTCGCCTCGGATGGGCAATGAGCCGTCGTGGACGATGGACCTTCTGGGGGAGACGCCGGAGAAACCGAATACTTTGTGTTATGCTCAGATACGGATTGACAAACCATGACGACAAGCGAGATGGTGTATTTGAATGACGGGCTGGTCAGCGCGGAGGAGGCGAAGGTGAGCGCGTATGACGCGGGGCTGCTGCACGGGGTGGGGCTGTTCGAGACGATGCGCAGCTATGGGGGGCGTGTGTTTCGGCTGGCGGATCATCTGGAGCGGCTGTTTCAGTCGGCCGGCGCGCTGGGGCTTTCGATTACGCAAAGCCGGGAGCGGATGGCCGATGCGGTGAATGAAGTGCTGCGGGCGAACGGGCTGTCGGAGGCGCGGATCCGGCTGACGGTGACGCGGGGGAGCATCCTGGCGGCGGCGGCGGGGTCGCCGGCGAGCACGCTGCTGGTGACGGCTTCGGCGATGGCGGGGTATCCGGCGGAGTATTATCAGAAGGGGATGATGGTTCTGATCTGTCCGTATAAGCAGAATCCGGACGATCCGGTTGCCGGGCACAAGACGATTAATTATTTTCCAAGGCTGCTGGCGCTGCAGCAGGCGCAGCGGGCGGGCGCAGGGGAGGCGATCTGGTTTACGACGGGGAACCGGCTGGCGGAAGGGTGCATCAGCAATGTGTTTCTGATGAAGGATGGGGCACTATCGACGCCTCCAGTGGATACGCCGGTGCTGCCCGGCATTGCCCGAAAGGCGGTGCTGGAGCTGGCGCAGGCGGAAGGGATCGAGTGCCGGGAGCGGGAGCTTTCGATTCAGGATCTCCTGCAGGCAGAGGAAGTGTTTCTGACGAACAGCATCATGGAGCTGATGCCGGTCTGCCGCGTGGAGAGGCATCCGGTAGGGACGGAAAAGCCGGGGGAAGTCTATCAGCGGCTGCATGAGAAGTATCGGGAGTCGGCGAAACAGTAAACGTGAAAATACAAATGGTAAAAGAACAGTTCCAATTGTAAAGTGAATGATATGAAATTAAACCGGATTGTTGAAGTATTGGAACGTATTGCCCCGCTGGAGCTGGCGGAGGCGTGGGACAATGTGGGGCTGCTGGCGGGGGACGGCAGGCGGGAGATTCGACGAGCCATGCTGACGATTGATTTGACGGCGGAGGTGCTGACCGAGGCGAAGAAGGCAAAGACGGATTTGCTGATTGCGTATCATCCGCCCATCTGGGAGCCTTTGAAGAAGGTGGTGGCGGGGAAGGGTGCATCGGGATTGCTGTATGAAGTGATCCGGGCGGGGATGGCGGTGTATTCATCTCATACAGCGCTGGATGCGGTGAAGGGCGGGGTGAATGACCGACTGGCGGAGATCGTGGGGATTGAGGAGCCGCGGCCTTTGCAGGAGGCTTCTGCGAAGGAAAGCCGGATGTGCAAGCTGGTAGTGTTTGTGCCACCGGGCGATGCGGGGAAGGTGAGCGAGGCGATTTTCGCGGCGGGCGCGGGGCATGTGGGCGAAGCGGGAAAATACAGCAAATGCAGTTTCCGCACGGCAGGGACGGGGACCTTTGCGTGCGGACCGGGGAGCCATCCGACGATCGGCAGGCGGGGGCGTTTCGAGCAGGTGGAGGAAGTGCGGCTGGAGACGATATTGCCCGTGGAGCGAATCGCGGCGGCGGTGGAGGCGATGCGGGGGGCACATTCGTATGAAGAGCCGGCGTATGATCTCTATCCTTTGCTGGAGGCGGACGAGGAAGGGGTCGGGATGGGGCGGTTCGGAACGCTAAAGAAGGCCCAGACGGTCAGCGGGCTTGTCGCGAAGATCAAGAAACAGCTTGGGGTGAAAACGGTTGGCGTTGTCGGGCGGCGGGCGGGACTGGTGCGGACGGCGGCGGTGTGCGCAGGCTCGGGCGGGAGTTTTGTAAAACAGGTCATCGCGAAGGGGTGCGATTTGTATCTGACGGGGGAACTGAAGCATCATCACGCGCTGGAACTTCAGGCGGCGGGCGTGACGGCGGTGTGCGCGGGGCACTCGAATTCGGAGCGGATGTTTCTGCCGGCTCTCGCCCGGCGATTGAAACGAGAGCTCGCTGGAGTGGAGGTGAAGGTCAGCCGAAAGGACCGCGATCCGATGGTGTGGGGATAGCGTTTAAAAATTACCGTTGCGAACAAGATAAATTTTCACGAAAATTACCGTAGGCATTCTTCCATGAAGGAAAGAATTTATCACATCACTTCACGAGAACTATGGCAGCAGACGAAGAATCTTTATCGTGATGATGAACTGAAAACGGGAGGTTTTATTCACTGTTCTTATCCGGAGCAGCTCGTGAATGCGGCCAACAGTAAATTTCACGGCCAGAAAAACCTTGTTATCCTGGTCATCGAACGGTCTACAACAAATTGCAGGGTTGTGGACGAGAACCTGATGGGCGGCGATGAACTGTTTCCGCATGTTTATGGACCGATACCGATTTCGTCGGTACTGGATGTTTATCCATTTCCCTGTGATAAGGAAGGATTCTTTCATCTCCCTGAGGGGATTGGGAAATAACCGTTATTAGTTTTCCGACATGAAAGAAAAACACGGAATGTAGGGCAGGATTCGCATGGGGCGCGGGGGAGATTTCCTGTTTTCAACAGGGCGGGAGTGTGCTATTTTGTTGGGGATGAAACCGGTTTCGAATCCATGGGTTATGATTGCCGCCGCGGTACTGGGGATGCTGTCGGGGTGCGGGGGGGAGTCTGTTTCGCACAATCCGTCGAAGGGGAAAACCGCCGCTGTCGGGGTGTCGGCCGGAGGGAGGGTTCCGGCGGCCGATCCGGTGATCGCCAAGGCGGGGGAAATCCGGATTACGCGGAGGGAATTGGCGGATCTGGTATTGGAGGGGTACGGGCGGAAGGTATTGGAGGAATATGCGCTGCTGCTTGTGACGCGGGAGGAGGCCAAGAGGCGGGGAGTCGCGACGGGGGAAACGGTACTGAAGGAGGAGATGGATCGAGTTTTGTCGGACATGGCGCCGGGGTCGAGCCGGGATCAGCAGGAGAAGCTGCTTCGGTTTATGCTGCAAAGCCGGGGCGTGAGCCGAACGGAGTTTGAAATGCTGCTGGAGCGGCAGGGGCTGCTTCGGCGAATGGCGGGCGGCGATGCGGAGGTGACGGAGGAGATGCTGAAGCAGGAGTATGAGCGATTGCATGGGCGGCGCGCGCGGGTGCGGGTGCTGGCGGCGGAGAGCCCGCGGAAAGTCGAGGAGGCGGTGAGGCGGGCGAAGGGGGGCGCGGATTTTGCGCAATTGGCCCGGGAGCTTTCGGAGGATCCGCGGACGGCGGCGAATGACGGATTGCTGGGGCCGTTTTCCCGCCAGGAGCCGGAGGTGCCTTTGGCGATCCGGGAGGCGGCGTTTGGAATGACCGAGCCGGGATCGCTGAGCGGGGTGATCAGCTACCCGGATGCGTCGGGAATGCCCTGGTGGTGCGTGATTCGGCTGGAGGAATGGGCGGAGGCGGACGGGACCGATCCGGAATCGGTTCGCGGGGAGCTTGTGCAATCGGCAAGGCAGCGGGAGATTCAGCGGCGGATGGGAGCGATCCAGAACGAGCTGCGGGCCCGGATGAATCTGGAGATTTACGATCCGATTCTTTTGAAGGAGCCAGGACGCTAGATGGGGCTGTTTTCCAAAGTCGATCGGGATTTTCCGGGCGGGATTTATCTGCCGTCGCTGGGGGATGCGCC
>CAZOTP010000228.1:0-5726 GCA_964582655.1 uncultured Pirellulales bacterium
TCATTACTCATCTGCTGCCCACCGGTTTAACGGGCGTCATGGCGGCGGCGCTCCTGGCCGCCCTGATGAGCACCGTGTCCGGGGCGTTAAATTCCATTGCAACGCTCTTCAGCTACGATTTATATAAACGCTATCGCCCGGAAACTTCGGAATGGATGCTCGTTCTGATCGGGCGATTGGCGACGGCTGTCGCGATGATCCTCTCCATCCTCTGGTCGCCCCTGCTTTCGAAATACGAAAGCATTTATCAGGGATGCACCGCCCTGATCTGCTATATCGCGCCGCCGATTACCGCCGTTTTCATCTGGGGCGTCTTCTGGAAACGGGCCACGCCCGCCGCGGCAACGGCGACCCTGATCAGCGGAACCGCGATGGGATTTACCGTCTTCCTTCTCGACTGGTTCAAAAAATACACCCATTGGGACATTAATCCCATGATGAGCGGTTTTTTCATGTTCTGCGCGTGTTCGGTCAATCTGTTTCTTATGTCGCGACTCTGGCCCGAACCGCTGACCGCGCAAAATGCATCGCTGGTCTGGTCTTCCTGGCGGGAACCCTTCCGGGGACAGGCGTGGAAAGGCATCGGAAATTACAAATGGCTTTCCGCCATTCTGTTTCTCGTTTTTGTTCTCTTGTATCTGAGGTTCGGATTTATCTGGTTTGGAGAATAGGATATGACTTCCAAAGAACGCATGATGCGGTGTCTGCACCGGGAAAAACCGGACCGCCTTCCGGTAACCGTCCACCAGTGGCAGCAGTATCACCTCGATCACTTCATGGGAGGCGTGGACGCCCTGGAGGCGTTTTGCATCTGCGGCATGGACGCCTCCATTCAATATTTCGAAGCGATGGGACAGTTCTGGATTCCCGACGCGGAAAAACAAGTTGCCCAGTCGCCCCAGTGGCGGGATGAAATTAAAGTGCTCGATTCCAATCCGGAAAATAAAATCCTTCATCACACGATTACCACACCGGAAGGGGCGCTGACCTATACCACCGGAGGCAATTCGCAGACCACCTGGATCACCGAATATCTCGTCAAGCATCACGAGGATATAGACCTGATTGAAAAATATATGCCCGTGGGAACGCTCCGCCATGATGTCATAACCAGGGAATACGACCGTGTCGGCGACGCCGGCATTTTGCGCGGTTTCGCCTGGGGCGATCAGGCCGGCTGCTGGCAGCATGCCTGCTGTCTGATGGATGTCAACCAGCTCATTCTCGAAGCGATGGACAATCCCGACTGGGTGCATCGCTTCCTGAAGGTTCTGCTGGAAAAAAAGCTTCGTTTCATTCATGAATCCCTCCGGGGCGCGAAATTCGACCTGATCGAAACCGGTGGCGGCGCCGGCAGCGATACGCTGATTTCTCCCGCGATGCACCGGGAATTCTGTATGCCTTACGACCGCCAGATGCACCGCGCGATCCACGAGGCGGGATTTCTCACCACGTATCACACTTGCGGAGGCATGATGAATATTCTCGACCTGATCGTCCAGAATGAAACGGATGTCTCCGAAACCCTCACGCCCCCCGGGGCGGGCGGCAACATCACCGAGCCCGAAAAAGTATTTCGTGTTTTTGATGGAAAGGTCGCTATGATCGGGGGCATGGACCAGTTCAATATTTTGACCCTGGGGACAAAAGAACAAATTCGCCGCGAAGTCCGCCGGTTGTTCGAGGGATTTGGTAGGCATGGCGGCTACATCCTCTCCGCCTCCGACCACTTCTTCGAAACCCCGCCCGAAAACCTCAAGGAATTCGCCCGCGCGGCAAAAGAATGTGTCTATTGAACGACGGAATTTGATTCTGTGTCGATCAATCCCTCTTTGTGCGCGACGGCATAAGTGCAGACCAGATCACCCGTCACGTTGTTGGCCGTTTCGAACATATCCAGAATCGGATTAATCCCCAGCGCCAGGGCGACGATGATCGCCACCTGGTCGGCGGAAAGCCCCATGGTTTCCAGAATAATAAAGAGGAGCATCAAACTGCCTCCGGGCACACCGCCAGCGCCGATGGAAGCCAGTACCGTTGTCAAAACAAGGGTTGCCAACTCCGCCATGGTCAGTTTCAGGCCGAATAGATTCGCCGCCAGAATGGCAAATATCGGCAGATGCACGCAGACGCCGTCCATATTAATGGTCGCCCCCAGAGGCAGGGAAAAACCCGCCAGCTCGTTTCGCACCTTCAATCGTTCTTCCGCGACTTTAATCGATACCGGCAGCGTCGCCGCGCTGGAGCGGGTGATAAACGCCATCAGCATTGCCTGCTCGATGTTTCGAAAGACCCGAAACGGATTCTGCCGTGTTACGATCCACAGCAGCAGAGCATACACCCCGAAAATCATGATGAGAATGCCCGCGATGATTCCCAGCGTAACACTGATATAGGGGCCTACAATCGCCGGGCCGTACATCCCGAAATTTAAAATGGTCAGCGCCAGCACGCCAATGGGGGCGTATTCGAGAATCCAGTCCACCACTTTGAACATCGCTTCGCGGGCGGCGATGAATAAACTCTCTAATTGTTCCATCTGCCGGATGGTTTGCGGCTGTTTCGCCGCTTCCATCGTAACCCGAATCGCCAGCCCGAAGAGAATCGAAAACACAATCACCGGTAGAAAATCGCCCGACGCCAGTGCCTGGAAGGGATTTTGAAACAGACTCAGCAGCAATCGGGAAAACGCCCCTTCCGTTGCGGCGGTTTTGGCGATCTCCGCCGCCTGCTCTTGCTTGACCCCTGCAATCTGCTGCCAGCTCGAAAGGGAACTTTGCGAGCCGGGATTCACCACCATCGCGACGGCGGTCCCGAAACCGGCGGCAAAGAACGACGTGCCCATATACCAGAGGATGGTCTTCAGACCGATGCGCCCGAATTTCTGAATCGGCAGGCTCGAAGCCCCCGTCACCAGCGAGAAAAAAATAACCGGGATCACGATCATCTTGAGCATGCTGACAAACAGATTTCCCAGCGGAGAAATGTAGGGACTTAGCTGCCGAGTGAGGGAGGTTTGATTTTTCTGGTCTATATACCACAGAAGTCCTCCAATGGCCGCGCCCAGCAGAAACGCCGTCAAAATCCGAACCAGAATCGGGATTTTCACATAAAGACGGAAGAGCTTCAGCATGGAATTCTCCTGGTCTTTAAAAGGATTGCCGGTACTGTTTCCATGGGATCAAAATAAGCCAAAATGGCTTGATTCTCAATCAAAATATGAACGATTCGCGCTATTGACATTCCCTTGCAAGGGGCTTACCATGATTTGCTCCGGTCCATAGACCGAGAGCGATTTCATGTAGAATTGATGGTACCTATTGCAAACGTGGTGCAGCGGGTTTTCTCGGCCTCGGTTTTATGGATGTTGCGTCAAACGCATCCCAAAAGCTATCGTAAGGAATAAAATGGTTTCTCCCGCGGATATCCGAATTTGTGTCGAAAAGGCAGGCAGAGGAATTTGTTTGAAAGGATCATATCATGCAATTGGCGAAAAAGAACCTATCCAAAATGTCGTACCCTTTGGTTTCTCCCCGCAGGATGTTGGCATGCGCCGCTGTAATATGGATGACAACCTGTCTGGTTCGGGCGGGCGGCATGGAAGGGGGGAATCCGGTAGTACGGATAGGGCCCGCGGATACTGAGAAGGAGATTATCTATAAAGCGGCCCATCTGACTCCTACGGAGAGACAGATCGAGTGCCAGGAGATGGAGTTTGTCGGCTTTACGCACAATGGGCCGAACACCTTTACCGGTCGGGAGTGGGGCACGGGCCATGAGGACCCGGCAATTGTGAATCCGGCGGAGTTCGACGCGGAGGAAGTCGCCAGGCAGTTCAAAGAATTCGGATTCAAAATGATATTGTTTATTGCCAAGCACCATGACGGGTTTTGCATGTGGCCCACAAAGACGACAGAGCATTGCATTCGCAACAGCCCTTGGCGAAATGGCAAAGGGGATATCCTCGGCGATATGGTCAAGGCATGCGCAAAGCATGGATTGAAGTTTGGCGTATATTTGTCGCCCTGGGATCTGAATCAGACGCATAAGGGGGCATACGGGACGGCAGCGTATAATACGGTATATCGGGAGCAGCTGCGGGAGCTTTTGACGAATTACGGGCCGATCGCGGATGTATGGATGGACGGGGCGGGGTCGCCGCCTCAGAATCAGCCGGAGATCTTTGACTGGGCGGGGCATTTTGCGCTGATCCGCGAGCTTCAGCCGCAGGCGACGATTTCGATCTGCGGGCCGGATGTGCGCTGGGTAGGCAATGAAGCGGGGGACTGCCGGGAGAGCGAGTGGTCGGTGGTGCCGAAGGGATATGGCGCGATGGAGGAGGATATCGGAAGCCGTCAGAAGCTCAAAGCAGCGAAGGAGCTGGTGTGGCTTCCGGCGCAGACGGATACGTCGATCCGGCCGGGATGGTTTTGGCATGAAGAGGAGAACGAATGGGTGAAACCGCTGGATCGGCTGATGGAGATTTACTACAACTCCGTGGGGCACAACAGCCAACTGCTTTTGAATGTTCCGCTGGACCGGCGGGGGAAGATTCACGAAAATGACATCCGCCGAATGCGGGAATTTCGCGCGGTGCTGGATGCGACGTTTGCGACGGATCTGGCGGCGGGCGCGAAAGCGACAGCAAGCGACTGGGCGGGGGAGCATACGGCGGACCGCATTGCGGACGGAAACAAGCGGACGTACTGGACTACCGAAGATTGGCACGAGAAGGCGGAGGTGGAGTTTATGCTGCCCCGCGCGGTGACGTTCAATGTCGTGATGCTGCAGGAGCAGATTCGAGTAGGCCAGCGTATCGAAGAGTTCGCGGTGGATGCCTGGCTGGAAGGGCAATGGAAGGAGATCGGACGGGCAACGACTATCGGGTATAAAAAGCTGCTTCGCGTGAAGGAAACGACAACGGACAAAGTGCGCGTGCGAATACTCGCCAGCCGGGTGTGTCCCACGCTTTCGAATTTCGGATTGTTTTATCAGCCTGTGATTCTGACAGGACCGACAATTCGTCGGAATCAAGAACATCAAATTAGGATGGAAGGGATGGACGGGGCGGAGATTCGCTATACGCTGGATGGAAGCGAACCGAACACCAAGAGCGAATTGTATTGTGAGCCCTTCGAATTTCCGTTCGGCGGAGTGATTCGCGCAAAATCATTTGCGAAACGATCCGACAAATCGTTTGCATACGGCGATCCAAGCACGCGTGCAGAATTCGGGCTGTCGCGGGCGAAGTGGAGTATTGTGTCAGCGGATGGAAATTATAACGAAACCAAAAAGGGTTGGCCGAAGTATGCGATCGATGGGAATCCGGAGACAATCTGGCACACGAATAAAAATGAAAAGGAGAAACCCGCCGTCGCTCCCTCCATCGTGATCGATCTGGGGGAAACCGTCGAAGTGACGGGGTTTGGATTTTTACCCCGGCATAACGCGATGGAGGGGATCGTGAACCGGTATGAATTTTATGTAAGCCTGGATGGCAAGAGCTGGGGAGAGCCGGCGGCGGCGGGGCGGTTCGATAACGTGCAGAACAATCCGATTCAGCAGACGGTGCATCTGGCGAAGGGTGTGAAGGGGCGGTTCGTGAAATTTGTCGCCGTAGCCGTGGAAAAAGGGCCGCCCTACGGTGCGGCGGCAGAGATAGAAGTTTTTGGAAAACCGATTCCCATTCCTCCTGGTTCCGCAGCCCCGGGCATTACGTTTTTTCT
>CAZOTP010000229.1:0-5701 GCA_964582655.1 uncultured Pirellulales bacterium
GGGGGTTCGAGGTTCAATACGGACAATATCTTTCCCGTCATGGGAAAAGCCGGCCTGATAATCGAGCTTTCCTTCCGCGGCATAATACATTTGAATCAGGTGGATGTACAAACCGCCGTACGGGAATGTGGAGATGGAGTAGATTTCGGTATCGGGGGGGTCCGTACGTTCGGCGGCATAGGCAAATTCGCCCGGGCTCCAATGGTCAAAATCCTTGCTGGCCAAATACACCACCCCCCGCCCCCATCCATTCTTTGCAAATCGCGTCCCCAGCATGTCCGGACTCAGCTTACAGCGGCCATGAAGGACAAATTCTTCGTTTTTGGCATCATAGAAAAAAATGGCTGATGTCGCAAACCTCTTCCGTGGCGTAGAGATTCCCTAGCTCAAAGCGGATTCCGTCGGGACTATATGCCGTTCCGAATCCCGCCCGCTCGTTCGGCCGATACCGGTTCGAATGCGGACCTTCATACGGTTTCTGCAGGGTTACAAATCCCATCTTGTACCGACGTTTGGGATCCGGATCCTTAAGATCCTTATACACGCCGATAATCTCATAGTTGTACTCCCACTGGAGATGCTTGACAATAATGTTGGTTTTAAGCACCTCATACATGTGGAGATCCAGCTCAGGTTTCTCCCAGTAAATGCCGTCTTTACTGGTGGCATACGCAAAATCGGCTCCGTTGCAGTAATACCACATCTTGAACTGTTTTTCCTCTTCGTCGAAAATCACCGAACCGAAAATCAGAGCCGTGTATTTTTCCCACGGTTTGTCGGGACGCAGTACAGGCGGCCCGTACTTCTCTGCCTGACAAACCCGTCTTGTAACATTTTTCTGCTTCTCGATGATAAACGTTTCATCCAGAAATAACTGTTCATCCGAGGCAATACGAACCGCCTCCTCTCCGAACAGCTTCTGCACAAAGACTGAAAATAGAAGCACGATAAACAATCGCATCCGCCATTTCATCGTTTTTGGATATAAATTGTTGGTCGTCATGGGATACTCCTTTTCGGTTATTATACATTGATTTCGGATTAGCTTCCGTTATCTTGATTGGCAATAAATTACAATTCATTCAAACCAGAAACTGTAGATTTTCGCGTTCTCCAGTTCAAAACAAAGCCGGATGGTTTGGCCTGCCAGATCGCGAACCCCCGCTTGATCCCAACTCAGTTTCTGTTTTATGAAATCCCCCTGAAACGCGTTCATTCCATCAAATAAAAATCCGTCCATGGGTTTGTTTTGCGCATCCCGCACTTCCACGCGGATTTCCCCCTCGGCAATCGCATTCACGTACAAATCGTTCGCCTCCGATGGCACGTCAATTTCCGAAGTCAGCCAGTACCCCACTTCTTTTGGATAGGAGCAGACTGCGCCGAATCCGTCCTTTCGCAACGAAGCGGCGAAGATGCCTTCGCCTTCTCCCCCCCTTCTCTCTTCATCGGGAATATGATGTTTCCCCGGATCATATCGGTAGTACATCAGAAGCTCTCCCTCCCGCTCGATCATCGTGTGGATCGCCATCGCCATGCCGATCTCATATTCCAGCCCCGTGTGCATTCTTAAATCGATCAACGGATGCCGCGGCGCCGGGCAATTCCAGCGCACCCCGTCGCGGCTGTACAGGAAACTCGAATACAAAGGTCCCGCGGTATTGCTGTAATCCGGCAGCGGATAGCGTAAATAAAGCATCGGAAACGCCACATACTGGCCGTAATACACCGTCACGCAGGGGGTATAAAGATCCGTCCAGCCCTGTTCGCCAAACAGGTCTTTCGGGTCGAGTATCAATTCCCGCTTGCCGGACCAGTCACACGCCCAGACCTCAGACCGCTTCATGGATACCCCCCGGCGAGCCGGAGGAACAAATCGTGTGCGAATTCCACGGGGTCGCTGATCGCCATCCGCCTGCTCCTCCGTCTTGCCGAACCACCAGCGGCAGTATGCCGTGTATTTCCCCGTCAGCGGGTCCCGGAAGGTCTGGTTCATGGAATCCAGATTGCCCTCATCCGTGATTTTCCCCACCGTACGAAACCGAAAACCATCGGAGGAGATGGCGGCGTACATATTTTTATTGTCCCGCCAGGATAGTTTATATCGCTCTTGTTCCGGAGCCTTCGGATCATAAAACACGCAAGGCCCGCGGAGCCAGTCCGTATCGGTCAGTTCAATCAGGTTATTGTCTTCGTCTGTAAATTTTCCCCGCGTCAGCCCCAGTCTGGGTTTTTCCCAGTGCAGTCCGTCCTCGCTGAACGCCACCGCGCACCAGCGGCTGTCATTATCCTTCATTACTTCATAATACATGCGGTATCTGGCTTGCGGATCCCGAAACACACTGGCAGGTGTGGGATTGACAAAACCCGCCTTCTTCTCCCATTCCTGATCGATTCCCAGCACCTTCTGAATAGGTTTGGCGCACTCCATCCACAGCAGCGACTTGTTCAGTTCCGAGTGCAGTGACCGGTCCACCGCCAGATAGCGGAAATCCTTCGTCCAGTACGCCGGTTCCTCCCCAAAAACAGCTTCGGTCTGGCAACAAATCAAAATCGCCCATACAAACAGCCGTATTTTGAACATCGCTGAATGTCCTTCTATTTACAAAGGGTCACGATATCCGGGTTCACTCCTTCCCCGAACTTCACGGGTATTTCCGCCCGGAACAGATTATTCATCTTGAGCAGGATATTGGAGCTTTCCGATCCTTCCACGCGCAGAAACGTTTTCACCGGATCAATACTTCGGCAATTCTCCATACATACATCGCGACATTGCACCAGGCGGAACAGACTTTCTGCTTCGGGATCCGCCTGTCCCCGAAAACCATATATTTCCAGTCCCTGAACATCCTCACAGACCAGGGCCGGGCGCACATCCCGTTTGGCGTATTCAAAATTCATGTTTTCCAAACGAATATTTTTGGCGTGGCGTATATATCCCCCGTAACCGGGGCGCATCCCGAAGTTGATCGGCGAGGGATAATCCCGCATCTTCTCCGGAACCTCCCGCCGGGCGTCTTCTTCCGTTCCGCCTCCACAAAAGGTCACTGTAATATCCTTCAGCAGGGCGTGATTTATAAAATGTCTCGGCAAACCGCAGATCACTATCCCCAAATCAGGGATTTTTTTAGGAGCCAGATCTATCGGTTCCGTACAGCGAATGTTCTGGATCGTGATATGCTCCAGAGATCCCACATGCCCCGGAGGCATTTGAGTGGTCGTGTTGTTTTCTCTCGGTTCCTCATAGGTCCATCCCCGGTCCCCCAGACACAGAAAAATCGGCCCCGGAACCTGGTCCATCACAATATTGGAAATATGAATATTTCGCATGAATCCGCCGTCCACGGCGGTTAATTTGATTCCCGTGCTCCCGCTGTCATAAAACACGCAATTGCTGATGGTAATATTTTCGAATCCGATATGCGACGCCGTACCGAGCTTAACCGGTGCCCGATCGCTGCGCACGATGCAATTGGTTACCGCCATATTGCGACACACCCTGTGGCGGCTCTTCGGACAAATCGCATCATCCCCGCAGTTCAATTCGCAATTCGAAAGAAATACGTTTTCACAGCCGTCCAGATCAAAGCCGTCGTTGTTCCGATTACAAAGGCTGTGGATCCGAACCCCGTCTATCCACACATTCTTGCATTCCACAACGTGGCAGACCCAGCTCGCCGAATCCTTCAGCAGAACCTCGTTCAGTCGAACATCCTCGCACTGGTAAAACCGCACCAGCATGGGCCTCTCGGGTTCCTCTTTAACCTTGATTCCCTGTGCCTTTAAAGTGTTTTTATTGGGAAAATGCCCACCCCGCCCGTCAATCGTACCCGGCCCCGTGCTCCCGATATGCCGGGCATGGTCCGCATATAACAGACACCGCTTAAAATACAGGCTTTCTACAAAACGCTCGCCAATATCTGCCGCGTAATCCTCCAGATCCCAACTGCCAATGATTCGCGCATCCGCCGCCAGGTATAACACCACATTATCCCGCAGATAGAGGGTTCCGCTTAGATATGTCCCCGCCGGAAAAACTACTCTGCCTCCCCCTTCCGCCGTGCATCGATCGATGGCCCCTTGAATAGCCGCCGTATCCTTGGCTTTCCCGTCTCCAACCGCTCCATAGGCACGAACATTATAATCGCCTAAACCCCTGGCATCCGCTTGACACTCCTCCAGGGGTACAGGTCTAACCGACATCGCCGGATCAGGCCCTGCCTTCGTCCCGCAGGAAGATTCTCCCGCAAAAGCAGGCAGATAAAGCCAAAGCAATCCCAGCGTAAATATTCGGAGCAAACTGTGCATATCCATCGAATACCTCAAAAGGCGATTATCAAGGTTCATCCGGTAATCGGTCCGCTCAGACTGGATTACCGGGAATATGAGCATATGAATGCGGATCGCTTTGGATATTCCCAGAATAAGAGGGGCTTACGGATTTTCCCGGATAATATCCGAACAATTCTCCATTGTTACATCCGAACCATCTTCCGCGGCAATCTTCACATTCGTGAATTTCAATCCCTGCACAAACCGGCACTGGCCGGCCTTTTTCGCCGTGATTTGGATATTTTCCAGAGAAATATCCTGCAGCGGCATCTCCGGCAGTCCCAGCATCGTCACCGCTTCCGCCGCACCTTCGCACCGTACATTGCGAATATGAATATTCCGGAAAATCGGCGTTCCTTCCGAAACCGCTTCTGCCGCAACGTCGCCCCCCCTTTTTTGACCGTAATACGTCGTAATATGAATTGGATCCTGCACAATCTCCTTCATCTCCACGCCATCCACCGCCACATTCTCCACCACAGCTCCGCGTCCCCGCGCGCTTTTAATTCGGATGCCGCGATCGGTGCCGAGAAACCTGCAGTTTTCCACCTTCACATTGCGAATTCCTCCGCTGGTCTCCGATCCGATCACCACACCCCCGTGCCCATGCCGCATCAGACAGTTGCGGATCAGAATATTCTCGCACGGCACTCCCACGCGCCGCCCGTCCTCATTGTACCCGCTTTTGATCGTCACGCAGTCATCGCCGGTGGCGAATTCACAGTTCTCCACCAGGACATTCCGGCACGAATCGGGATTGAAACCGTCCGTATTGGGCTCGTCCTCCGCTCCGGTAATCTTCAGCCCCCTGGCCACGATATTTTCGCAATACACCGGGTGAATCGTCCACATTGGCGAATTACGCGTTTCGAAATCCTCCAGCTGGATATTCCGGCAGTTGTAAAACTCAATCAAACAGGGCCGCGGGAAAAACCAGCCGATAGCTCTCTTGGGCCTCCCCTCGTTGAGCCGGGCGATTTCCTTCTCCAACTCCGTCATCGGCTCCTTGGGCTCCCGTTTCTGGGCCTCCAGGAAATGCTTCCACCATTTCATCCCGCTGCCGTCCAGAATCCCTTCCCCCACAATCGCAATATTGTGCGCATTCCGCGCGTGAATCAAGGATGGAATCCCATCCATCTCGATCCCCTCATGGCGTACCTGGTCGATTGGATACGCCGAAAAATCATCCGTAAACCGAATCACCACCCCTTTGGCCATTTTGAACGTTACGTTGCTCTTCAAAACAATCTGCCCTGTAAAATACTCTCCCTCCGGCACCAGCACCGTCCCGCCCGAATTCCGGTAGCACGCCTCGATCGCCGCCGCAAACGCCGCCGTATCCGGAGTCGTCCCGTCCGCCGCCGCC
>CAZOTP010000230.1:0-5672 GCA_964582655.1 uncultured Pirellulales bacterium
AGAAGGACTACCTGGCGATCACGCAATTCTTTTTTAATGTTTACGTTTTCAAAAACAAAATATTCGACGGTCTTGCAGTTGATGCACCAGTCGGCGGTGAATTCTACCAAAACGTCCCTTCCTGTATTCATCGCACATTGGAGGGTGGCAGCGTTTAGTGGTGTCCATTGCAATGGACTGCCATTCGGCTTGAGCATCGCCCAGCCGCCTATAATCAGTACCAATGCCGCACAGATTCTTGCCATTTTTGCAAAGTACCCGCTACGAAATTCCAGAATTTCACCCCAGAACCAGACGACAAAGGCAAAGAGCACCATGTAAAGCAGTGTCCACATGATCAGTTCCTTCGGTAGGGAGGAAATCAGGAAAAGGGCGACTGCCAGCAGCAAAAATCCCATGCTTTGTTTGAAAAGCTCCGACCATCTGCCCGCCTTGGGAATCCGTTGCGTAAAACACGGAAATGCGCTCAGCATAACATACGGAAAGGCCATACCGATTCCGATTGTGATAAATCCGAGTAGGGTGACAGGGGGACGTTGAGATTGTGCCCAGGCTACCGCGGCGCCAAGAATTCCGAAACTGCAGGGTGTGGAAAGTATGCCGGCGAAAAATCCCATTGAAAAAGCGCCCAGATATCCTTTCTGCACGATCGTGCGGTTTGCGATGAAAGAGGGCACATTGATCTGGTATATATCGAACATACCGAGTGCAAGAAGCACTAGGATCAGACTCATGACGATCAGGGCGGTCTGACTTTGAAAAAACTGGCCCCATGTAAAACCTGTTTTCAAGATCAATGCGATTATGCCAATGGTCAGAAAAAACAAAATGATGCCGGCGGCGAATAGGAGCGACAGCCGCAGGGGCGAATGATGCTCCTGCTGGGCCTGACGGGTTAGTTGAAGGATTTTTATCGGAATCACGGGCAGAACGCATGGCATGATATTGAGGATCAATCCGGCAATGAATGCTATAATCAGCGGAATTGTAAAGCCGGCGCCTTGGAGATCGAACTGATGGTTTAAAAAGGAAATAGTGGTCCCATAACCTTGTGAAGTCTCAGAGGTGGCCGAGGAGCTAACTGGTGGTGATGCAGAAGATTGAAAAGCGGCAGGTTGTGAAGTAACCGGTTGCGAGGTAGAGTATTGAGTGGCTGCAGGTCGTGAGGTCGGAGCCGTTGTTACGGCCTTGCCTGTAGCGTCTATAAGTATATTTGTCGATACAAGTTTATCTTTAATGGGCGGTAAACATGTAACTTCTGAGCAGGCCTGATAAGTTATCGTGACAGAAACAGTGTATTGTCCAGGCCGGGCCGATGGATCGAGTTTGCCTTTACGCAGGATCAAAACTTGATGAGTCTTGGGATCCTGCTCTATGATCTGGAGCGATTCGCCCATTAAGTTCAGGGTTGAAAATTTAGGGAAGATCCATTCGTCGTCCCAGATTATAGGACCTTTTTCTTTTAAGGTGATGCTGGTGGCGTAATAAGACTGCGATACATTCGGGCCATAGATATGAAGATCGGGATTGAGTGGGATACTGACGTTGAGTGTGACCTGCCGGCCAGGGATGGCGGGCGACGGAGTCAGTGTCAGGGTTGGATCTGGAAGTTTGGCTGCCGACACCGGCAGGGTCAGCATAGCCGGCAGAGTAAAGAGCGTAAAAATTACCATACGCAGGCCATTCCTTTTTAACAAGGTGCCTGCCGCGAAAAACAAGTGTGTCATAGATAGCTCCAATTATTTCCTGAAATCGAAGTCGTGGCTGCGAAAAATGTAGCGAGCGATATAAGTAGATTGTATATTCACAGAGGATACTTTTCTATCAGCATGGGAAAAAAAGAATCATTTTTTATTTTTGATCAAAAATGGCGGGAAGCGAAAAGACAACGGATGTTTCATTGAACGAAGTGCATCGGAGCGTAGAAATACCGCGTGGTCCGCGTTTTTGGAAACGGCTGTTTGCGTTCGTCGGGCCGGCGTACCTGGTGAGCGTCGGCTATATGGACCCTGGGAACTGGGCGACGGACCTGGAAGGGGGGTCGCGTTTCGGATATCAGCTGCTCTGGGTGCTTTTGATATCCAATCTGATGGGGGTTTTGCTTCAGAATTTATGTGTTCGATTGGGCATGGTGGCCGGCCGGGACCTTGCGCAGGCCTGCCGGGAGTATTATCCTCAACCGGTGGGCTATTGTCTATGGTTTCTCAGCGAACTGGCGATTGCGGCGACGGATCTGGCGGAAGTACTGGGGACCGCCATTGGGCTGAATCTGCTTTTTCATATTCCATTGGTGGTAGGCGCCATTATTACGGGCTTCGACGCATTTTTGCTTTTGTTGATTCAGCGTCTTGGGATCCGGCGGATGGAAGGTTTCATATTATTGCTTGTAGGTCTGATCGGACTGAGTTTTGTGGTGGAGCTGTTTCTGGCGCGTCCTGTGTGGGGTGATGTGGCTAGGGGCTTTGTTCCGTGGCTGACAAAAGACAGCTTATATGTTGCGATGGGCATTCTGGGTGCTACGGTGATGCCGCATAATCTGTATTTGCATTCGTCATTGGTACAGACTCGCGACGTTCGTCGGACGTATCAATCGATCCGGGCGGCGATCCGGTTCAACCTGATTGATTCTATGGTGGCGTTGAATGGGGCGTTTTTTATCAACGCATCGATTCTAATTCTTGCAGGTGCAGTATTTTATAAGAGTGGAAAGGTGGTTTCCAGTCTGGCCGAGGCCCATGAACTGCTCAGTCCGCTGCTGGGTACTCATATTGCGGGAATCGCCTTTGCGGTGGCGTTGTTGGCGGCGGGTCAGAGCTCGACGCTGACGGGAACTCTGGCGGGCCAGATTGTCATGGAGGGATTTTTGCAGATCAAGGTTCGGCCGTGGCTGAGGCGGTTGATCACTCGACTTGTGGCGATCGTGCCAGCGGTGCTGACACTTTCGCTTGTTGGGGACGAAGGTGGTTATCATCTGCTGATTTTGAGTCAGGTGATTTTAAGCATGCAATTACCGTTTGCGATTATTCCGCTGATCTGGTTCACGAGTTCCCGGAAGATCATGGGTGAATTTGTCAGCCCGATGTGGGTAAAGCTGGCGGCAGGGCTGGCAGCGGGGTTGATCACGGCAATGAATGTCAAGCTTGTGATGGATATAACCGGCAGGTGGATAAAGACTTACGGCTGGTTGACGTTAGTTATTGTTCCGGTACTGATTTTTTGCGCGGTGTTGCTGATCTGGTTGATCGTCTGGCCGATGGTGAGCCGGCTTAAGAGTCGTCGGGCTCCGCTTCACACACCTGCATCGGTTGTTGTTTCGCCGGCGGGGAAGAAATTCGAACGGGTGGGCGTTGCACTGGAACTCAGCGAGGCGGATAAACCGGTGCTGGAAACGGCCCTTTTGATATCCAAGCTGCACGGTGCAGTTTTAGTGCTGATGCACGTGGTTGGCGGTGTCAGCGGACGGGTTTACGGGGCGCAGGGATTCGATATGGAGGTTCAGGACGACGAGGCGTATCTGGAATCGCTGGTGGATCGATTCCAGAAAGATCATGGTATAAGACCTGAAATTGCAATCGGTTACAACAATGCGCCCCGGGAATTGGTTCGACTGGTCGAGCAGTATGACCTGGACCTGCTGATCATGGGAGCGCACCGGCACGGGACGTTTATGGATATATTGATGGGCCAGACGGTTTCTGCGGTTCGTCACGCGGTCGAGATTCCGGTTTTGGTGGTTCCGCAGACATGGGCAGACTGTATGGAATCACGTGGTTAAAAAGGAGTCGCTATGAATTTAGAGATTCTGATACAACTGCCGGCGGAGTTCAGAGAGAAGATCAAGCAGGAGTTGGAAAGCGATGAACGAATGGAGTGGATAGGGCAGCCGAATCCATCGCGTTATCGCTGGCAGGCCTTGCCGATAATGATTTTTGGACTTTTCTGGACGGGGTTTTCTGTTTTCTGGGTTTGTGGTGCCTTGTATGGGGTTTTGTCTTCTTCTCATTCAAAGGTGGCGTTTTTGTTTCCGTTATTTGGCTTGCCGTTTGTTTTGATCGGCATCGGCATGCTGCTAGCACCGGTCTGGCTTTGTCGACAGGCCAAAAAGACGGTTTATCTTCTGACTGACAGGCGAGCGGTGATTATCAGAGGTGGTCGGAGTTTTTCGGCTGAGTCTTTTACTTGGGATCGTGTGCGGAATCGTGAATTTCGAGAAAGCTCGAACGGGTCGGGCGATATTATTTTCGAGCGGCGGATTATCTCTAAGTCTTCTCGCGGCCAGTCCAGTCAGATGGAAGTGGGATTTTTGGGAATTGACAGGGTTCGGGAGGTTGAAACCCTGCTTAAAACATTGACAAGCTAGTGACAGTGTGGCAGAATGATCGGCATTGATTACCAGCAGGGATGTCATTAAGGAGTCAACGGAATGGCAGAGAAGTTTGTCAGTATCAGGGAAGCGGCGGACAGCTTGAAGATCTCGGAACGGACGTTATATAGGAAGATCGACCGGGGTGAAATTGAGAGCCGCTTGACGGACAATGGTCACAGAGAAGTCAAGATCGATGTTCCACTGACAAGCGGGGAATTGAGTGAAGAACATCTCAAGGCGGCGAAGGATACGGTTGACAACCAGCAGAAGCTGACGGCGATTGCGATTGCCACGACCAATCAGTTATCGGAGCAGATCAAGACAGAGTTGACCTTTGTCAAATCGGAACTGGCCCGGGCTCAGGAGAAGGCCCAGGCGGACCTGGCCGGGATTCGACAACAGACGGACGCGGAGTTGAATCGGCTGATGGAAATGGCAGATCGACACCTTGACAGCGTCAGGACAGAGGCTGCCAGATCTCGCCGTTTGAGTCTTGCGGGGTGGAGCTTGACAGCTGCGATGGTCGTTGTCCTGGTGATAGTATCTCTTTCGATGGGACGGAAGCTGGCGATGAAAGAGGCAGAGGTGAAGATCGAATCTGCGCGGGCACAGCATGCCGGATTAGTTTCTGATATGCTTAAGGATCAGGTTGCGGATCAGCAAAAGCAGCTTCAGCGAATTCAGGCGGAGCTGGATGCGACCCGATTGAAGCTGTCAAAGATGACAGTGACACCTGTCAATCAACCGACATCCCGGCCATCCATGCTCGAAGGGGCTTTGGAATATCTGGGAATAAGGTTTTAGGGGTTTGATGGGAATTGAGAAAGGCCGGTGGGGCGGGCTGGTGTCAGTCAAGTGACAGTCGTTGTCAGGATTCAGGTCTGCGGGCAATGACCATAAAAAGCGTTTTAGTGCGCAGAATGCGGCAGAGGAAATGGATCATGCGGGAGCGTTTTGAGTCGTAGGGGAAGAGCTGAGTATCCAGGCCGGCGTTTTGAAGTTCGAGTGGGATTTGATTCTGATCGCATCCGACGGTCTGGTCCCAGTAGTCGGCGAGAGATTGGGGGTTATAGTAGATATCGGGGGTGCCGCGGCCGAGGAGTTCGGATGCGTGGGTTTTGATCCGCCAGACTTTGAAGTCCAGACATTGCATGACATGACTGACAGAGTCAATCGTATTTTTCCGCAGAGGTTCGTGCGCCAGGAAGAAAAATCCGCCTGGTTTGACGAGGTGACATGCGGTTTTGATTGTAGTAAGGTAGTCCGGCAGGGGGTGGTAGAATGAGCAGGCGCAGACCAGATGGAC
>CAZOTP010000231.1:0-5661 GCA_964582655.1 uncultured Pirellulales bacterium
GGGGGAAACCCCGATTGCAGATCGGACGGCGGCTTTTTACCTGAAAGCCTGCAAACAATTCTGCCGCTGGATGATGGATATTCGACGGGCAACGGGAAACCCGCTGGACTGTCTGAAGGCAAAAAGCCGGATTGTGGAACAGAACAAACGACGCGCGGTTGAGATCGACGAACGCAAGGCCCTTCTGACCGCCACAGAAACCGCTGGGGAGCGTTTTGGGATGAAGGGAACCGAAAGGAGCTTGCTGTATCGGCTGGCGGTGGAAACGGGGCTGCGGGCTTCGGAGTTGGAATCTTTGCGGGGATCGAGCTTTGATTTTGATTCTCTGACGGTAACGGTGAAAGCGGGGTACACCAAAAACCGGCGGGAAGCGGTTTTGCCGCTGAAACCGGAAACGGCGGCTTTGCTGAAAGAATATCTGGCCGGAAAACTGCCCCAGGCCCAGGCGTTCAACCTGCCGTATATTGGAAACCTAGCGCGGATGTTGCATAAGGACCTGGAAGCGGCGGGGATCGAGATTGAAACCGACCGGGGGCGGCTGGACTTTCACGCGCTGCGACATACCTTCGGGACGATGCTGGCGGCTTCGGGCGTTCATCCTAAAACGGCCCAGGATTTAATGAGGCACAGCGATATTAACCTGACGATGAACCGCTATACCCATACGCTGCGGGGGCAGCAGGCGGCGGCGATTAAAAGCCTGCCCGATTTTACAACGAAATCAGAAGCGGAGCAGGCCCGCAAAACGGGAACCGATGACGCGGCAGAACTGCCTAAAATGGCCGAAAAAAACTTGGACAAAAACTTTGCCAAAAAGAGCGGAAAAACGGTCTTTACGGCGGACTCCAGCGGACAAACGGGGCGTATGGACAAAAGCGATATACGGGGGAAGGATGAAACGCTAAGCCTAAAGAATACTTGCCTTTACAAAGAAAAAAATGATAATGATTTTTGTCGCGCTCGTAGCTCAGCCAGGATAGAGCGGCGGTTTCCTAAACCGCAGGTCGGAGGTTCGAGTCCCCCCGGGCGCAGTGGCGATAATCGCCGATAAGGGTATTTTTCTTTCCAATATTCTTTATACAATGCAATCAATTTATCCATATCGCTTTCGTCCGGGGCATCCCCGCTGAACAGTCCTCCAGCTCATGCTGCGACATGCTGCGATTATCCTAAAGGGCACACCAAGACATTCCCGTCGTTTATTCAAGATAACGCCATAGATAGCAATGGTTTATTTCCAGTTTTTATACAAACCTTAAACTTTATGAGTAAAATCCTTGATAATGAGGAATGAAATTCAAAATGTTGCTCACAGCACTTGGTAGTACCATCATATTTTTCCTCCATCCGTATAGAAACGGAACTCTGTCAAGGCTAAAAGTATTTTTAGGAAAACGAAGCATTTCTTCTTGTTCATCTTTGTGAAAAGGAAGGTCGAGGTCCAATTCGAAAGTAATCCGTTTCTGTGCAACGGATATCATTTTTTCATTCTATTCTATTGTTGAAAGGAGCAAGTTATGAAAATGTGGAAGAAGGTGCTTGTAGTATTTCTTGTGTTTCTGTTGGTTTCTCTTTTGTATCCCGGTAAAGCGCAAGGCCAAATCCTTCGTTATCCGTACCCCGGATTCTGGTATCCGGATTGCCGGGTGGAACTGGTCAGGACTCAGGGCTCGGTTACCATTTTGACCGGCTACTGGGGGGGGTGGTACTGGTACCATTACCCATGCTGCTGGCTGAGGCCTTATCTGGGACCGATCTGGTGGCAGTTGTACTATCCGTACTGGCATTCCTGGATGCCGGACCGTTATCGTCCCTACAGCGTGGGCAATCTCATTAAAAGGTACCCCTGGTGGGGGAAGATCAAATTTTACGGCTTCAAAGATAAGCTCACGTTCCAATGGTGGTATTGGAAACCTCGGGTAGTCTGGTGGTGGAGCTGGTATCCCAGGTATCCGATTCCCGGGCCGGGTCCTGTTCTGGATGTCGGCCGCGCGCTGGACGTTGTCACGCTCGTTGATGAAAGACAGAGTAAGATCTTGCCTCTCGATACTGAAATTTTAAGCAATCTCTCTGTAGAAGAACATCAATTCCGTGTCAACGGCATGGATACGGATAGTTTCTTCGATGTATTCACAGAGGTGTCCGTTGCTGACCTTCCGGGCTGGTTTGGCACTCAAATGCATGTTACGGCTGAGGATGTAACCGAATTCACAAGCAGTGATCTCTATCAGAATCTGCTGGCCAACAGCACAAATCCCACCGTGGATAAGGTGGGAGTGGAATACGCCTGGTGGTACTATCCCCCCGAGAAGATAGTCATTACCCTGCCCCCTCTGCCGGTGGAAGAATACCCCCTCGTGGTGGATGAAAAAGGTTACACGGCCAGTTACACCGTGCATTTGTCAGATCCGCCTACAGGCCCCGTTTCAGTGGAAGTGATTCCCGGTTCAACGGAGATTTATCTCGAAGATGGCGGTGGCGGCGGAGGCGGCGGGGCCATTTACCAGCCGGGGGAGCCGATGTCTCTGGCTTTCAATCCATCTAACTGGGATATGCCTCAAACGGTTATCGTTCATGCGGTCAATGACTCACTCAACGAAGGCCCGGAGCGGCTAGTGATCGGACACGATTTCCATATTCCTGATATGCTGGTCAGCCACGAAAAACCGGTGGAAATTATGGTCAGGGATAATGAATGCGGCGGAATAGGTTTCCTGCCCTCGGATTCCAATTTCGATTGCAGGGTCAATGCGGCAGATTTGCTGGAGCTCAGACTGAATTGGTTAAAAACAACGATACCTTAATAGTTTTAATCACAATATTTTACTATCCCAGCAGCTAAAAAACGAGCGGAAATGAATCAGGCGGTTTCCCGTGCAAAGGAAACCGCTTTTTTATGGAAGAAAAGAATCTTCTGGCATCAGGAACCGCACAATCAAGAAATTAGACCCGATGTGCGATGCAGGGCCACGGAAAAGACAACGCTTGGTAATTTGCGTTAATAGTTTTTTGATCGGAGCAGCTACACGAATCGGAATATTGACTCTTGCATGGGATCGGTATGACTTTCAGGGGAAATTCCTGTCATTCGAGGACATTCATGAGGATTGGATATCAGGGCTTCTCTTTTCCCCAACAAGAAGCATAAGTCCTTGAAAAATAAAATGCTAGATCAGCAAAGAAGCCTTGTCACTGGGTGTCAGCGGCAAGGCTGGTAACGAGGACGAAGGGGCTCGAACCCTCAACCTTCGGATCGACAATCCGATGCTCTAACCAGTTGAGCTACGTCCCCGGGTTGGTATCACTCAGGGATTGAATTTCGAGAGAAATTCAAGGCTTTGAATGATAATCCGTTTTTGAAAAAAGACAAGGGTAAAAAATGGGAATTTTTTGTTGCGGCATCGGTAAGATTATAACCATTTTCATTTCAATAGGTTATGGTTTTTCCGGGCGGATTGGATCGGCATTGACCGAGGTAGGGGGCGATGAAGGATCGGGGAGTTTTTCGGATGGGTTGCGATCTGCGCGATCTGGAAGAAGATGCCGCCGTTCCCCGGCGCGGGCGCGGGGAGGAGTTTGGATATTTTGAAAGAGGGAGCCAGAAGGACCATTTTTTTCCCTTGCGACGGTGGGAACGAAGGGGAGAGGTCTTGGCTGAGGCTGGAGGCCGAGGATGTCGCGGGCGCGGTTGAGCGCATCGTCGATGTTTCCAAAGATGTTGTTTTCGCCGATTTTCTGGAGCAGGCCGCACTTCTGCATGGCGAAAAGGGGCTGCGTATGGACGCCGGAAAGGATGAGGGTGATGGATTTTTTCTGAAAGGAGTGGAGGAATTCTTCGAGGACGTGAATCCCCGTGGCGTCCACGGCGGGGACATTTCGGATCCGGAGGATGACGATGGAGGCGGGGGTTTTGATGGTACGCATGATTTCCTTGAATTTGTCTGCCGCGTCAAAGAAGAAAGGACCGTTAATTTCATAGACCTGGATGCCATCGGGAACATTGCGTTTGGCAATGGCGTTGGGATCTCTTTCTTCGTCGTCGCCATTGTCTTTGATTTCCCGGGTGATGATTCCGATGTTGGTGACTTCGGCCATGCGTTTGATGAAGAGCAGGCAGGCCAGGATGAGTCCGATTTCCACGGCGACGGTAAGATCGACGAGAACCGTGAGGAAAAAGGTAACCAGTAACACGGCGACATCACTGCGGGGCATTCGGAGAATGGAAATAAAATGTCTCCACTCGCTCATATTGTAACTGACGACAATGAGGACCGCGGCCAGGGCGGTCAGAGGGATCCGTTTTGCCAAAGGGGCAAGAAAGAGAAGCAGGAGTGCGAGGGTGAGGGCATGGACGATGCCGGCGACGGGAGTTTTTGCGCCGGATTTAATAATATTGGTGGCGGTGCGTGCTATGGCGCCGGTGGCGGGAATGCCGCCAAAAACGGCGGAGCCGATGTTGGCCCGCCGACAAGTTCCATGTTGGAGCGGTGTTTTCCACCTATCATGCCGTCGGCGACGGTGGCGGAGAGGAGGGATTCGATGGCGGCGAGCATGGCAATCGTGAAGGCAGGCGAGATGAGACGGGTGAGGTCGGCGGCTTCAAAGGAGGGGAAGGCGGGTTTCGGGAGGAAACGGGGGAGATCCCCAAAGCGGGTTCCGACGGTTTCCACGTCAAGATGCAGAATCCAGGCTGCGAAGGCGGCGATGATTAAGCCGAGGATCATCGAGGGCCAGCGGGGGAAAAATTTTCCAATAGCAAGAATGACAGCGAGGGTGAGGAACCCGATGCCGGCGGTGGAAGGATCGAGGGTGTGGAAATGGGTGAAGTAGTCTCGCCATTTGGGGAGAAAATCGGCGGATGGATTCGGCAGGTTTAGGCCCAGGAAGTCTTTGATCTGGGTGGAGAAAATCACAACGGCGATGCCGGTGGTAAAACTGGTGATCACGGGATAGGGTATAAATTTGATGAGGCTTCCGGTTTTGGTGATGCCGAGGATCATCAGCAAGACACCGGCAATGATGGTCGTATAGACGAGTCCTTCATAGCCATGCTGGGCGACGATGGCGGAAATGAGAACCACGAACGCGCCGGTGGGGCCTCCGATCTAGACGCGACTGCCACCGAGGAAGGAGATGAGAAATCCGGCGACAATCGCGGTGAAAAGTCCCTTATCGGGGGGGAGTCTGGCGGCGATGGCAAATGCCATGGCCAGGGGGAGAGCGACGATGCCGACGGTGAACCCGGCGACAAGATCGTCCCGCAACATGGATTTGTTGTAGTCTTTGAGAGCCGTAAATAATTTTGGTTGTAACATACGTTAATTTCAATAGTTATACTTAAAACCATTCGATGCATCGTCAGGATTGTACAACGAAACGGAATCCGTCCATCCGTGTTTGCAGGGATGGAGGCAAAGAGAGGTTTTCTGGTGATCCTGAATTCCCAGGCGTGCTTCCGCCGTTATGAATTTACCCCAGGCGGTCCGTTACCAGAAGCAATAAGCAATTGAAAATCCAGCGTGTCAATCAGAAAAACGGAGAATTTTTCATGGTTTTATCGGCTGGATGGAGTATTCGATGGCATAGGGGCCGGATATGGAAAGTTTGGGCTGGAAAGAAGGCAGACGGGTGAGGGTTCTGCCGGGGGGTAATTCGACGGGG
>CAZOTP010000232.1:0-5659 GCA_964582655.1 uncultured Pirellulales bacterium
CGCCGGTGGATGTTGTTCAGTGCGAATTTCGGGAGAATCAATGCGAAGACTGCCTGAATATCCTCCGGAGCGAGTTTGTTCTTCGCGATTCGCTGTTTGCCAGGACGAAAGCGGACGCGTTTGACGGCGATTTTGTCCGGGGGCGGATCGAGCGTGTGCAATTTTCCGAATGCGGGACCGACGCGATCGATGTGTCGGGCAGCCAGATCGATGTGTCGGAGGTTTGTATCGTTCACGCGGGGGACAAGGGAATCAGCGCGGGGGAGGGGAGCTGTCTGACGGCCCGGAACGTTCAGGCGGCTGAGACAGAAATCGGGCTGGCGGCGAAAGACGGCTCCGTGATCGAAATTCATGATTCGGAACTGCGTCATTGTTCGGTCGGGATGACGGCGTACCGGAAAAAGCCGGAATACGGTACTGCCAGCATCACCATGGGCAATGTTCAGGTCCGGGACTGCAACGAGACGTATTTGCTGGAGCCGAAATCGGCAATTGAGCTGAACGGGGCGGAACTGCGGGCGAATTCAGAGGCGGTGGAGCCGGTGTTGTATGGGCAGGTGTATGGCAAAAGCAGCCGATAACGTGCGGTATGAGCGAAAGTTTCTGGTTTCCTCGGCGGGGCGTCGGGAGGCGGAGCATTTGATCCGTCTGCACCGGGGAATGTTCGGGGAGATGTACCCGCCCCGCCAGATCAACAATATCTATTTGGAAAGCCGAGATTGGCGCATGTACCAGAGCAGTCTTCGCGGCGACCGGGAGCGTCAAAAAATCCGAATCCGGTGGTACGGCCCGCTGGCGGGGGAGGCGGAGAGGCCGGTGCTGGAGATCAAGCGGAAAAGCGGGGCGGTGGGATGGAAGGAGACGTATCCGCTGCGGGAATTTCCGTTGGCGGAGGAATTGGGGGAGAGGGAGATTCGAAAGCGGATCGAGGAGGCAGACCTGCCGGAGAGGCTTCGGTCGGAGCTTGGGGAGCTTCATCCGATTCTGCTGAACTGCTATCAGCGGAAGTATTACCAAAGCCGCCGGGCGAACGCGAGGCTGACGCTGGACTGGGATCTGAGCTGCTGCCGGTTCACCCGGCCGGGTCATCGATTTTCAATGACAGCACCGCAGAGGGAGAACCTGGTCCTCGAGCTGAAATACGACGCCGGGCAGGAGGAGGAGGTCTGCCTCGAATGCGGAGATATCCCCTTTACGATGACGAAGAGTTCGAAGTATGTGACGGCAGTCGAGTCGCTTTTTGGACGGGGGTGAGCCGGGAACGGCGGCATTTGCGGAATGGAATGGCGGCCGGAAGAAAGGCTGGTACGGATGATTTTGCCTTGGGGACTGCCTGCGGGATCGTATGAACCAGAGTATATTCCACCGTGTATGGGAAGGGGTTTGGAGCCGGGGAGCGGTCCAGGCGGCGGGGATCGCGGTGCCGGGGTTTGCGCTTCGGGCGTAGGCGCTGGGGAAGGAGAATTTGTGGCTGGATGAGGGGTACGCGGTGTATTATGCCCGAATGAGCGTCGGGGAGATTTTCCGGACCGCGGTGACGGAGGAGTTTCATTCGCCCTTGTATTACCTGCTGCTGCATTTCTGGGGGGCGGCGTTCGGCTGGTCGGAAGCGATCGTGCGGTTTCCGTCGGTTCTGCTGGGGACGGTCTCGATTGTTCTGTTTTACCGGTTGTGCCGCATGCTGCTGAGCGAGGAGGGTGTGGCTGGTGTATTTTCACGCGGAACTGGTCGATCCGGAGGGATGGACGGAAAAAGGGCTTTCGGAATGGTACGGGGAGAAACAAAAAACCTCGTTTTTGGGGATCGATGTGTATTGTTATTCGGGGCGGAAGAACGCCGCCGATTGACAGAGAGGAGTTGCACCTGGAACGGCGGGAGGGTATAATCCAAGGATTATGTGTCAGCCTATACATACCATGGAAAGCCAAGGTGATCTATGCGAAATTCCCTGATTGCATCGTGGATCGTCGTGACGGTCTTCTGCCTGCCGGTTCTGGGCGAGTCGGTGAAGGAGTTGACGCTGGCGGAAGGGGGGCAAAGCCGGTACCAGATTGTGCTTCGGGCTGGGGCGCATCCGTCGGAGGTGCATGCCGGCGAGCTGCTGCAGAAGTATTTCAAGGAATGCACGGGCGCGGAACTGCCTGTCGCCGGGGAAGGGCAGCAGGCGGCGGATCGTCCTATGATTGTGCTGGGCCGGTGCGAGCTGGCGAAAGGGCTTGGGGTGAATCCGACGGAGGCGGAGATCGGACGGCAGGGATATTCGCTGCAGAGGTCGGGGGATCATATCGTCATCGCGGGCACGGCGGAGGTGGGGACGCTGTATGGGACGGTGCGGTTTCTGGAGATGTGCCTGGGGGTGCGGTGGTATGCGCCGGATGCGATGGTGACGCCGAAGACGGAGAAACTGCCGGCGGGGTCACTGGCGGAGGTGTATCAGCCGCCCTTTGAGTACCGCACAACGACGTATCTGAGCAAGGAGACAGACAAGGATTTTCTGGTGTGGGCGGGATATAATTCGGGACTGAAGAAGGCGGACAATCCGCAGGGATTGCAGGTGGGCTGTGACGGGATCTGCCACACGTATTTTCTGTTTATCGATCCGAAGGAGTATTTCGAGTCGCATCCGGAGTATTTTTCCGAGATCGGGGGCAAGCGGGTCCGGGAGCAGACGCAGTTGTGCCTGACGAATCCGGAGGTGCTGGAGATCGTGACGGCGAAGATGCTGGAGCGGATGCGGAAGAATCCGCATTACCGGCAGCACAATTTTTCGCAGATGGACTGGTACAATTACTGCCAGTGCAAGGAATGCCGCGCGATCAATGCGAAGTACAAGACCAACGGGGGTACGCAGTTCTGGTTTGTGAATCAACTGGCGGAGCGGACGGCGAAGGAATTTCCGGAGAAGCTGATCGGGACGCTGGCGTATCAGTTCTCGGAGGAGGCGCCGACGGGGCTGGCGATTCATCCGAATGTTTCGGTGTGGCTGTGCCATATGTATCCGTCGTGCGACAGCCATCCGGTGGCGACGTGCGAGAAGAATGCCGATTACAAGCGGCGGGCGGAAGCGTGGTCGAAGCTGTGCAAGCAGTTGTATGTGTGGCATTATATCACGAATTTTTCGCATTATTACGTGCCGTTTCCGAATTTGCGTGCGATGTGGGCGGATCTTCGGTTTTACCGGGACATCGGGGTGAAGGGGCTGTTCCTGCAGGGCAAGAGCTGGGGGGACGGAGGCGGGGAATTCTGCTGGCTGCGAAGCTGGTACGGGATGAAGCTGGCGTGGAATCCGGATACGAATCCGGATGCACTGCTGGAGGATTTTCTGCACGGGTATTACGGAGCGGCGGGGGACGCGATTCGCAAGTACATCGATTTGATTCATGACAAGGTGCAGGGGGAGAATATCCACATGCATCTGTACACCAATCCGGGGCAGGGATATTTGCCGGATGAGGTTCTGACTCGGGCGGAGCAACTGTTTGACCAGGCCGCCGAGGCGGTGAAGGGGGATCCGGCCTTGCGGGAGCGGGTGGATGCAGCGCGGATGCCGGTGGAGTACGCCCGGCTGTTCCCGCGGAACGGCTATCGGATTGAGAACGGCCGGCTGGTGTTCAACGAATTGCGGGGGAGCGTGGAAGGGGCGCAGGCGTTTCTGAACAAGATGAGCCAGTACAAATTCACATCGATCCGGGAGTTTGGGGACGACCCCAAGCTGATGCTGTTTCTGGGGAAACTCCAGTCGCTGGGGACGGAAGTGATTACGGTGGAGAATGAGTCGCTGTCGGCGGACGTGGTGCCGGAGCTGGCGGGGCGCGTGCTGCGGATTATACATAAGCCGACGGGACAGTGCGTGACGGGCTGGAACAACGTGCGGGACCTTCGGTTTCCGTTCTGCGGGGGATTGTCGGAAGGATTCGGGGAGATGTATTCGATGGACGGCAGCCTGGAGCCGGCGATGATTCTGGAGAAGAGCGCGGGGGCGGTGACGCTGCGGATGAATACGTTTTCCGGTCTGCAACTGACCCGAACGGTGGAGCTGGCGGAGGGATCCGCCTCGCTTTCGATGACGACGACGGTGAGCAATCCGACGGACAAGGACAAGCGGACGCGGTACCGGCTGCATCTGACGCTGGACGCGGGGGCGCTGCCGGAAACGAAGGCGGAATTTGTCAGTCGCGGCGGGAAGGACATGCAGCCGAGCATGGCGGACGTGCTGGCGGGCATGCTGGAAGGGATGCGATTCTATGATGCCGATGCGCCGGCGGGAGCATGGACCTTTCGCGGAACGAAAGGGCTGAAGATTACGCAGCGGTTTGAAGAGGGGGCCGTGGATTTCGGATGGCTGCACGGGTATCCGCAGGAACACAATGAGCTTCACGCGGAGCTTTGGGGGATGAGGCTGAAGCTGCCGGCGAAGGGGACCTTGACGTTCCGGCAGAGCCTGGAAGTACAGGCGGTGAAATGAGCGAACCGGCCGGAACGGGGAAATATACTCTCTGCGGGATCGGCGCGATTGTTCTGTGGGGGCTGACGGTATCGCTGATCCGCGGGGTGACGGAACAACTCGGCGCGTTCACCGCGCTGTCGGCGGTGTATCTGGCGGGCGGCGCGTTTGCGATCGGGTTCCAGTGGCGGGCGACGGGGGGGGCGACTTTCCGGTTTCGGTATTGGCGGCGGTATCTGGCGGAATGCGGAGGGCTGTATGTGTTCAACATGGCGTGCATGTATCTGGCGCTGCAGATGTGCGACAGCCGGGGGCAGGTGTTCGAGGTGGGGCTGGTGAATTACCTGTGGACGGTGTTTACGCTGCTGCTGTCGGTTCCGCTGCTGGGGATGAAAGCGGGAGCGTTTCTGATGCCCTCGGCGGTTCTGGCGATGGGAGGGGTGCTGCTGGCGTCGATGCAGAGGCAGAGTATCTCGTGGAGCGGATTTTGGCAGAATGTATCCGGCCGGCCTGTGCCTTATGCGCTGGGTCTGTGCGCGGCGGCGACGTGGGGGTTGTATTCGGTGCTGAGCCGCAAGCGGCTGGAGGGCAAGGGGCTTTCCGCCGTGCCGTATTTCATGCTGACGACGGGGGCGGTTTTTCTGGCGGCGAGGTTGTTTTCGGAGGAGCAAAGCCGCTGGAGCGTTCGGGCGGCGCTGGATCTGTCGCTGCTGACGGGGGTGACGGCGGCGGCGTATCCGTTGTGGGACGCGGCGATGCAGAAGGGGAATATTGCGCTGGTGGCGAGCGTGTCCTACGCGACGCCCTTTTTATCGACGGTGATCAACTGCTTTTATTTTCAGATGGTGCCGGGGTATAAGGTTTGGTTCGGCGCAGCGCTGATCGTGATCGGGGCGTTGGGCTGCCGGTATTCGCTGCGGGAAACACAGGTGCAAGTGAAATGAACGAAGGAATGGGCATGGAATATCGTCTTTGCTTTCCCGCATGGCTGGTACAGGCGAATCAGGACCTTGCCATCTGCCAGACGGAAACGGAGCGGATGGCGTTTGCGGTGGGGCTGGCGCGGGAGAATGTGAGGCGGGGGACGGGCGGGCCGTTGAACGTGGTGGTGATCTCTTCGCGAATCCGCCTGGCACGCAAGCTGGCGGGCCAACCCTTCCTGAGCCGGGCCTCCCAAACGCAACGGGCTGAGATCGAACGCACCCTCTTCGAGGC
>CAZOTP010000233.1:0-5605 GCA_964582655.1 uncultured Pirellulales bacterium
GCAGCTACTGGGCGCTGGATCAGGATGTGGACCGTCAGACTCAGGAAGACCTGGTGTTTGATCCGGATCAGGTGGATCAGGGGTATCACGCGTATCGCAAGCAGCAGTTTCGGCTGTGGGGGAATTTGAATCTCGATCAGGTGCATCAGTTTTACGCGCGCATGAAGCTGGATTACTGGGACTGGAATCACGGGACGAGTTACGATCACAATGACAGCGACTGGGAAGGGGCGGATCTGGAGCGCGGGTGGTATGATTTCCAGTTGTCGCGGTACCGGGCGGCGTACGGACAGCTGGCGGAGGAGTGGGATGTCGGGATGCGAGTCGGGCGGCAATATGTGGAGTTTGGAAACGGACTGACGCTGTCGCTGCCTCTGGATGCGGCGGTGGTGAACGGGTATTACGGGGACTGGCAGGTGACGGGGCTGGGTGCGCTGTCGATTCCGGGGACGCACAACCTCGACCGGTCGGTGCCGGGGGATTCGCATGAGAGCCGGAAGTTCTGGGGCGTGCAGATCCGGTACAACGGGCACAAGGATCACGAGCCGTTCGTGTATTATCTGTCGCAGGACGATCAGGACGCCGGTCGCGAGATCGACAACCAGGTGTATGGGTATGATTCACAGTATATCGGGGCCGGGTCGCGGGGCCGGTTTTTCCACAAGGATTTGCAGTACAGCACGGAAGCGGTTCTGGAGACGGGCAAGAGTTACGCCTGGAACGACGGGGACGGCAATAGCCGCCAGAACATCCATGCGTGGGCATTTGACAACGAATTGCGG
This sequence comes from uncultured Pirellulales bacterium, assembly GCA_964582655.1. GTDB lineage: Bacteria > Planctomycetota > Phycisphaerae > Sedimentisphaerales > SM23-30 > CAZOTP01. Next base: position 783 of record CAZOTP010000233.1, read on the forward strand.
TATCTGGCGCCGGATGCATATCATTCGCAGATCGAGCTGGAATATCTGCTGGCGTCGGGGGATTCGGACCGGTATTACAGTCCGACGAATACCCGCGGCGGAAACCGGATTCACACGCAGGATCACAGCTTTGCGGGCTGGGGATTCCGGAATACGGGCGTGACGTTCGCGCCGCTGATCAGCAACCTGGGGATGGTGCGGCTGGGAGGGAGCACCTTTCCGATGGCACCGCAGAAGGGATGCCTGAAGGATTTGCAGGTGGGAACGAACATGTACGCGTATCACAAGCAGCAGTCGGGCGGAGCGGCGTCGGACAATTTCACGCTGAACGACAATTCGTACCTGGGGAGCGAATTCGACTTTTTCCTGAGCTGGCAGATGACCAGCGATTTGTCGTGGATGGCGTATTATTCGTTTTTCTTTCCGGGCGAGGCGTATATCGACCGGAGCGATCAGCAGTCGCTGTTTACGGGCGTGACGGTGAGTTTTTAACAGGAACGATTCATTCCTTCGAGGTGTGCCATGAAATACGGAATTTGGATTATCGGATGCATTGGAATGGCGCTGGGGCTGGGGGCGTGCCAATCGGTACAGACGGGAGCGTCTGCGAGCGCGGTGAAGAACGATTTGAACAGCGCGGAGCTGGCGTACACGCTGTCGAACCAGACGTGGTGCAGCAATGACGAAGCGTGCTCGATGATGCTGCAGATGGTGGACGGATCGGACGCGTACACGAGTTTCGAGCAGCGGTACGAGGCGCTGGCGGGCAAGGGGCTGGCATGCAAAGGGTGGCATTTGAAAGGGGAGGACCATGTGATGAAAGGGACGCTGGCGTACATGGTGTGCAAGGCGCTGGATTTGCAGGGGGGTGTGATGATGCATCTGGTTCCGGTTCGGCGGTACGCGTACCGGGAGGCGGTGGTGCAGAATCTGATGTTCCGGGGGAGCGAGTGGGAGCCTCTGACGGGGCCGGAGGTGGTAGCGATTCTGGGGCGGGCGGAACGGATGCGGCAAGAGAAAACGATGCCTTGAGGATCCAATTTACTACGCAAGGAGAGAACCATGTTTAGTCCTGCCAACGCGATACGAAATATAAGTTTGGGATTGGCGCTGACGATGTTATGGGTCTGGGCCGGCGGGGCGCACGGCCAGGCGGCGGCGGAACCGGCGAAAGAGACAGCGGAAGCGCCTGCGGCAGCACCTGCCGCTCCCGCCGCGCCTGCGGAGGCGGCTCCGGCGGAAGCGGAAAAAGCGGCTCCGGCGACTGTCCCCGCGACGACTCCTCCCGCGACGGAGGTAACAGGCGCGGTGATTACGAAGGTGACGGGCAAGAGCGCCCAGTACAGCGTGGATGATGGGAAGAGCTGGAAGCCGGCCGAGCAGGGCGTGAAACTGCCCAGGAACGGCCTGGTGCGGACGGGGTTCGGCAGCCAGTGCGAACTGACGTTCGATCAGGTTACGATTGTGCAGGTGCAGTCGCTGTCTTCGGTGCGGATTGCGGATTATTCGCTGTCGGGGGATCAGCAGACGGTGAACACCTCGCTTCGGTACGGAGCGGTGCGGTGCGGGGTGGAGAAGGGGCGCGTGAAGGCGGATACGAAGATTTCGACGCCGGTATCGACGCTGAGCATCCGGGGGACGGAGGTGTATGTGGAATACGACGCCGGGACGCGGCGGTGCATGATGGCGACGCTGAAAGATGGTCCCGCGGTTGCCGGTGCGCAGGCGGGCCTGTATTCGCTGGATGAGGGGATGCGGACGGACTGCGGGCTGAGCCGGTTTCTGGAGCTGGCGGCGCTGGATCGTCAGAACTGGATTGCGGGAAACTATAAACTTGGCGAGGTGACGGATACGGAAGCCAAGTCGATTGTACAGAAGGGATTTTTCCAGGAGCCTACCGAAGGGCATCTGGAATATGACGATCCCAAGTCCCGCAACTCGCAGCAGAGCCGGGACAGTTATATTGAGTTTCCGGGCGGGGATATCCCGATCGGCAAGGGCACTTCCAAATAGAGAGATGGAACTCTCCGGCATTCATGAAAGACCCAGTCACACGACGGAACGGGCGCGAAGGGGGGCGCGCGGCGGTGGGGCTGCTGATCGGGCTGGCGGCGACGGCGCTGATCGGGATGTGGGGGCGGTTGAGCTGGCCCAACGCCCTGGAGCTGAAATTTCTGGATGTGCGGCATCGGCATTTCAGTTCTGTTCCGACTGGAGAGGGGATTGCGGTTATTGTGATCGACGACAGCAGTCTGGAGCAGATCGGGCGGTGGCCCTGGCCCCGGCGGTATCTGGCGAATCTGATCGGGGTATGCCGCGAGACAGGGGCGAAGCGGATTCTGCTGGATATGAGCCTGCCGGAGCCGCAGGGGGTGGAGCTGTTTCTGCCGGGGACGTCGGATGTCAGTCCGGATGAACCGGCGCCCGAGATGATCGGGACCGCGGAGCTGATGGAGGTGGATAACGACGGGATTCTTCGGGAGACGATCGCACAGGGCCACGATGTAACCCTTCCCTTTTATGCAGAGTTTGAGAAAGAGGCGGTGCTTTCGGATGAAGAAGAGAAGCGGTATTTTACGGAGATGCTGGGCCTGCTGAGTCTGGAGGGGGGTCTTCGGTTTGAGCAGGCTTACCTGAATCTGCGGGCGGGAGCGGCACTTGAGAACAAGGATCTGGAGTATTATCAGTATCTTCGGGGGTATCAGAAGGCCAAAGCGGTTCTGGCGATGAGGCGGTTTGGATTTCGGAGGACGGCGGAGAAGATTGCGATTCCGATGTATTCCATGTCGCGGTTTACGCCCCCGATTGCCAGGCTGGGAGAGGTAATCGCTGACAGCGGATTCGTGACGGCGATCAAGGATTCGGACGGGGTGGTGCGGCGGATTCCGCTGGCGGGCCGGTACGGGGACCGGATTTATCGGCAGTTTGTGTTTTCGGCGGCATGCGAGGAGCTGGGGATTTCGGCGGCCGAAATGGATCTGTCGCAGCCGGGGCGGATGATTCTGTATCGGGAGGGAAAGAGCTATTTTGAGATTCCGCTGGATGAGACGGGACTGATGCTGATTTCCTGGACAGGGGACTGGCAGGAGGAGGTGCAGCAGGGGAAGACGTATGTTTCGGTGACACGTCTGGCGGCGGTGTGGGAGAATCAGGAGGCGCTGAAAAGGAATGAGGAGAAGCTGCGGTTCATCGATGATCTCCGGTTTCAACTAAGCACGGTGCCGGAGGATTTGAGCGGGCTGGATCCGCAGACGCAGGAGGATGTGAAGCAGAAGAGGGCGATGTTGTCGGCGATGAGCGATCCGGAGCTGCTGCGAGAGGCCAACCGGCAGCTTCAGAATCAGATTTCCGAGGAACTGGAGCAGTTGCGCGGATTGCTGAAGGATAAGATTGTGCTGGTGGGATCCATCGCGACGGCAGCGGCGGACGATATGGTTGTGACGCCCTGCAACAAGACGACGCCGGGGATCGTGGCGCATTACAATATTTTAAATACGATTTTTCAGCGGGCGTTTTTGAGACGATGTCCGCTCTGGGCGGAGTTTGCGGCGACGGTGCTGCTGGGGATGGCGGTGACGGGACTTGCGGTGTGGGCGAAGCCGGCGGTGAGCGGCGCGGGGGCGGCGGCGCTGATCGCGTCGGCGGTGGCGGTGAATTTTTCGGTTTTGTTCCGGGTGTTTCATGTGTGGATGGCGGTGGCGGCGCCGGTGGGGGCGATGCTGGCGGGGTTCACGCTGGTTACGTTTTACCGAGTGATTGTGGAAGGGCGTTCGAAGCGGCAGATTACGACGCGGTTCAAGCAGTATATCTCGCCTGCACTAGTGGATCAGATTGTGGATTCGCCCCAGGCGCTGCATTTTGCGGGGGAGGTAAGGGAGATTTCGTGCTTCTTTTCGGATCTGGCGGGATTCACGACGATCAGCGAGCGTCTGGGGCCGGAACAGACGGTGCGCGTTATGCACGTGTAGCTGGGCCGGATGACGGAGGTTCTGGCCCGGCACGGCGCGACGATCAACAAGTTTCAGGGGGACGGGATCTTTGCGTTTTTCGGTGCGCCGGTGTCGATGACGGATCATGCCATCCGCGCGTGCCGCGCAGCGATGGATGCCCAGAAGGAGCTACAGGCTCTGATGACCGGGTGGCGGAAGGAGGGAGGGGATTTTCCGGAATTGAAAATGCGGATCGGATTGAGCGCCGGCGATGTGGTGGTGGGGGACTGCGGATCGCACCGGAAGTTTGATTATACGGCGATCGGGGATACGGTGAATTTGGGGGCGAGGCTGGAGTCGGCGAACAAGTTTTTCGGGACGCAGATCATGGTGTGCGAGAATGTTCACCGGCAGGTGAAAGAGGAGTTCGTGACGCGGTATCTGGGATCGGTGCGGGTGGTGGGCAAGCGGAACCAGATGTCGGTGTTTGAGCTGGTTCGCGGCCGCGGGGAGTCGGCGGGCGCGGCGGAGGAAGAATATCTCTGCCAGTTCGAGGCGGGGGTGTATCTGTTTCAGGCGGGTCGGATGGGGGAGTCGAAGAAAGCGTTTGAGCGGTGCCTGTCGATTCGGCCGGGCGACAAGGGGGTGTCGATGTACCTGGGTTTGATTTCGGAGTATCTGCAGGGCGGAGTGCCGGCGGAGTTCGACGGCGGGCTGGATTTGAAAGAGAAGTAAGATTATCGGGAGTTTTTCTTTCCCGGCGCAGGCAGAGTTCTCAGGGTTTTGTGAGGGACTGGAAGAGGCGGATTTCGTCGGGGGCATAGGGGGAGCCATCGGGAGGGAGGAGGGCGTGGCACCAGGGGGAAGGTGCGGGTGCGCCGGCGGGGGGGCCGC
>CAZOTP010000234.1:0-5565 GCA_964582655.1 uncultured Pirellulales bacterium
ATGGCGGAGGCGGCCCTGGCGCAGGCCCCGGCGGCGTGGCGGAAAAACTGGCTCCTTTCCTGCCGGTTTCCCTCGTCGTCAAACGGAATGACGGCACCTATGCCCTGGAGTACGACCGGCCCCTGTCCATCGGCTATGTTGCGCCTTTCTATGGCAATTTTGCAATCCTCCTTCGCGCCTATGTCTATATCCTCCTTCTGGGCCGCGAAGGCCTGCTCCGCGTTTCCGAAAACGCCGTTCTCAACGCCAACTACATCAAGGAAAAACTCAAACCCTTCTTCGATCTGCCTTATACCCAGATTTGCAAACACGAATGCGTATTCAGCGCCGCTAAGCAGTTGGAACACGGCATTCACGCCATTGACCTTGCCAAAGGCCTCATCGACGCCGGCGTTCACCCCCCCACGGTCTATTTCCCCACCACCGTCAAAGAAGCCATTATGATCGAGCCGACGGAAACCGAAAGCAAGGAAACCCTCGACGCCTTCATTGAAACCATGATCGATCTGGCTAAAACAGCTGCGGAACATCCGGATGCCCTTCATGCCGCTCCGTGCACCACCCCCGTAGGCAGACTGGATGAAACCGCCGCCGCCAAAAATCTAAATATCGCCTGCAGATCCTGATTGCATAAATCCCGGATGGAGGGTATAGTCCTCGCCATATTCACAGTCCGATTCGGCGAATTTATTTGTTTCCGCCCCTGCTTTGCGTGTATATTACAGGAATTCCTTTTCATGGTTCAGGACATGCATTCATCTGTGTCGCTTGCAAAACAAAATGAATCCTCTTCTTTCTATAACATGCGGTTTATCTGGCTCATTTGCCTCGTCGCCGCGATGGGCGGCCTCCTCTTTGGCTACGACTGGGTCGTCATCGGCGGCGCAAAACCCTTCTACGAACCCTATTTCCATATTACGGATGATACTCCTTTTCTGCGGGGCTGGGCCCAAAGCAGCGCCCTGGTCGGCTGCGTTATCGGTGCAATCCTCTCCGGCATGCTCACAGACCGTTATGGCAGAAAACGCCTGCTGATAATAGCCGGATTTCTCTTTACCGCTTCCGCCGTCGGCACCGGTCTTGTCCACACCTTTTTCTTCTTCAATTTCTACCGGATCGTTGGGGGCCTGGGGATCGGCCTGGCTTCCAACCTTTCCCCGATGTATATCGCGGAAATGTCCCCCGCTGAAATGCGAGGCCGCTTTGTTTCCATCAACCAGCTCACCATCGTCATCGGCATCCTGCTCGCTCAGGTCGTCAATCTCTGGATCGCTCAAGCCGTACCGGACAATGCAACCCTGGAAACCATCCGCCAGTCATGGAACGGCCGATTTGGCTGGCGATGGATGTTTGAGGCCGAAACGGTTTTCGCCCTGCTGTTTTTTATTCTGATGTTTTTCATCCCCGAGAGCCCCCGTTGGCTGATGAAAGGCGGGAAAACCCGGGATGCGGAAACGATTCTGGCCCGCATTGGCGGTCCCGACTATGCCCGCCGGGAATCGGATGATATTCAAACCACGCTGACGAAAAGCGAAATCGCCCAGGTTCATTTTAAAGATCTGCTTGAACCCCGACTGTTCAAAGTGCTCTTTCTGGGAGTGTTCCTGGCGGTTTTTCAGCAGTGGTGCGGCATTAACGTCATTTTCAACTATGCCCAGGAGGTCTTTTCATCCGCCGGCTTTGGCGTCAGCGACACCCTCTTTAACATCGTCATTACCGGCGTCGTAAATCTCGCTTTTACGTTCGTCGCCATCTACACCGTGGATAAACTCGGCCGCAAACCCCTCATGCTCATCGGCTCGGCGGGTTTGACGGGAATCTACGCCGTCCTGGGCGCGGGCTATTGCCTTCGCAGCACCGGTTTGCATATGTTGATTCTCGTTGTACTGGCCATCGCCTGCTATGCGATGACCCTCGCCCCCATCGTTTGGGTTATCATCGCGGAAATTTTTCCCAACCGCATCCGCGGCGCGGCCATGTCCGTCGCGGTCTTATCCCTCTGGCTTGGCTGCACCGCCTTGACGATTACCTTTCCATATCTGAAAAACGTCCTTGGCTCACATGGTGTATTCTGGCTCTATGGCGGCATCTGTCTGATGGGTTTTATCGTCGTTGCCCGAAAGCTCCCCGAAACCAAAGGCAAAACCCTGGAAGCCATCGAAAAAGAATTAGTCGATTGATCCAACAGGAATCCGATTTGGGAATGCGGGATAAACACCCCTACCCTGGATCTTTCACTTTCAGGAAGCCTCTCTTTTTTCCATACTCCCGTCCCCTGTCTCCCATTCCCGTCCTGAATCCTCCGCTTTTTTACCCCGACCTCCGTGATCTTCTATTCATGCCAGCAGGTGATCGCCAGCTCTAAGGCTTTCTTCTGCCGTTTCACTTTCGCCAGGCGTATGCGGAACTGCACGACCTCTCCTTCGCACGCCGGACCCAGATCCACAATCTCTTCAAAAAACCGGATCGAATTCTCCAGAAGACAAATCTCCTCTTCCAGATGATCCCGTTTTTCATACATCTCGGACAGACTGTCTTTCTCACCTTCCTGGATTACTTCCTGGATAAAGAAATGCTTGTCCGTCCCCAGATCCGTCACTTCCATGCATTGTTCCAGAACGGCCATATATGCCTCCAGTGGCTATCTTGCTCTCTTGTACTATCGACAACCCGTTCACCAAACTTTTATCCCGTTCGAACTCTCTTCGAGGCAAGCCGCCGTTTTGGCAGATTTACGCCACTCTGCCAAACTGTGGTTTTGTGCTTGAAAAGTGTTCTGAGCATTCCTTCCTCCATGTTCAGACTGCATATAGGCCTGGAAATGCGGAGAATCACTATAGGATGTGCCGGCTCCCCTTATTGACAACATCGAAATCAAAAGTGGCTTCTCATGGACCTGTAAAATATAAAAAATACTTTTAGTTTCCCCATGCCGTGTCGAGAGAATCTTATCGGACGTTCAAAGGATCCTGTGTTCCCCCAAACCACGATTGGCGGAAAAGGTAAGAAATGGAATGATGGAAAGAAACCGGGATCAAATGCCAGTCAGGGCATATACCACGAAGTCTGATGAAACCATTCTCCGGTGAATAGTTCTCCATCTTCCGCTTCTACTTCCCCATCCCAGGTAATATCTCCTGGATTCGGAATTTCAAAACGCAGCCACGGCCCTCCCATCAATCCAAAATCTTTCAAATCCACTCTGCCGTTATTATCCAAATCCGCGGCCAAAGCCCAATGAAAAGGCGGAATACTCGCCTCGCTCGCTCCTCCATAGGCTCCCATATCCATGCGGCTATTAATCCCCCATTCATTCTCCGGATCATCCGGCACCGCGGTCGGTTCCCCCGCCAGTCCCATTCCCGGATGTCCATGATCGATGCACCGGCTAGTGATGGAATCCCACGTCCAGACCTTTCGTTCCAAACTCCACCGCCATCCTTCGCTTTTCAGGTGATAATCCCCGTGCGGGGAATCCGCGAAACGGGGATCGCCGAAAATACATCCCAGACCTCCCGCGGAGCCGGCCGGAAGCGTACTATACAAAGGAAGAGGCCCATTGACGATTTGATTCTCCGAATTGTTCCAGACGATGCAATTCACGATGGTGCTGTTTTTGCAATAATGAATTCCACCGCCGGCTTTTGCCCCGGAAGCGGGATACAGTACGATGTTGTCGGCAATGGTACAGTTAACTATTTCTCCCTGACAGTTGTCCGCCCCGCCTCCCGACTGCTCCGCCGAATTATTCACAATCAGGCAGTTTCGGACCGTTCCATGGCAGGCTCCGATTCCGCCTCCCCCGGCATTGGCGTAATTCTGCTGAATCCGGCACGACTCAATCAAACCGTCGCATCCCCCGATTCCGCCGCACCAGTCCGCTCGATTATTCCGTATAATGCAGTTTCGAATCGTGGCATGGGTTGGATTCTGATAATTACCGTGTATTCCTCCGCCGACTAACGCTCCATTTCCGCCTGTGATGCTCACTCCCTCCAGGAGGCAATCCGCCGTTTCGGTTCCGGTAAACGTGACCACCGATCCCGTTCCATTCCCCTGGATTACAGTCGCCTCGACGGTGTCCCAGTCGTCTGGAGCCGTGGACTGAAGCGTGATATTTTTCCCTTTTATTTGCAGATTTTCCGGATATGTTCCTGCCGCTACCCGTATCGTATCAAAATCCAGCGAGGCGTCGATCGCCCCCTGAATCGTCGGATATTCCCCGGGAACCTCCAGAATTTCATATACATGATATAGCAGTTCTACCGTCTGGGGGCTGTCCAGAAGTTCATCGCTGACGATGGAAACCGTAGAGAAATAATTGCCATGGGCAACTCCCGCCGGATTCAGCGACGCCGTCAGCTGGATCGGTTCCCCGGAAATCACGCCCGACGCGGGGGATACCGTCAGCCAGGGACTGTTTTCCTCCACTCTCCAGGAAACCGTCTTCCCCCCGCTGTATCGCAGCCGGATCGGTATTTCTGCGATTTCATTCGATCCTGTCAGGCTGCTGGACTCAATCCGGGAAGGGCTAACCGTGAAAACAGATCGGGGCTGTATAATCGTATCCGTGATGCAAAATCCGCTTCCCGGATTCATCCATACATCCATTTGCGCCTTTTCCTCATCCAGCGTGATATTCAAAAATGTATAATATCCTCCGCGGCTGGTTCCCATATCCACCTGCCATACCTTCCCGACATGATTCTTGTCCCCCCGATGCTTGGAATAAACATGCGTGTGCCCGCACAGGTACGCCGTTACATGATATTGCTCCAGCAGCGACCAGAAACGGTCCCGGTTTTCCGGATATTGATCCAGGCTGTCCCCGATATTGTCATTGTACGGAAACGCCGGCTCATGGCCCATGACAAACACATAGGGTTTTGTATTGTGTTTCAGCTTGTCCGCCAGCCAGTTATAGATGTCCGGGATGATATTGCCCGTGGACCAGCCCCTGGCGTCATCGCTGCCGACACTCAGTTTCCCGTTCCAGTAGATATTCAACACGATAAATCGCGCCGGACCCCAGTCAAAACTGTAACACGTCTCCCGAGACCCGCTGGGCCCGTCCTGATTCGTGTACATCTTCAAGAAGGGAGTCCGCAATCCGTTCCCCGTGTGGTATTCGGCCCGCATCCACGGCATGGTCCCGATCCCGGTATAACTTTCCGCGTCATGATTGCCGGTTGCATTAAACCATACCGTCTGAGAACCAAGCACCGAATCGATCATTGCCCGGGTTCCAGTGGAAGGAATGGCGCCGACATCCCCCGTGGTGAGGAAAAAAGCCCCCGGTCCGCCCGCGAAATCTTTCATGGCTTGCAGGGTAATCGTAAATCCGGGATATTCGTGTGTATCCGTCGCGGCCGTAAAACGAAACGTTTCCGCCGTTGCGATCCGGCTTCCAAGAATGCCGACAAGGAAAAAAAAGCAGAGTTGTATTCGCCGTATCATGTTCCATTCCTGCCTTTCCCGTGGGGATCTGTTTCATGGTAGAAATTCAAAGGGTTCCACGTTCCATAAACTAACATAAAAATCCTCGAAAATCAAGGGGAATACCAG
>CAZOTP010000235.1:0-5547 GCA_964582655.1 uncultured Pirellulales bacterium
GATTGCCCGACTGGGGTTTTTTTGCGCGCAGACAGTTATGGGTAACAGGGGAGGAATTCCGAATCCTGATTGCCGCCGAACCCCGCAGAAGGGTCTCTTCGAAGAACCCCTCGGAATGACAGAATAAAAAAAAACGGGAGAGCCTTTCACAAGGCTCTCCCGCTGTTGTCGCGAAATGGAAACGGGCGGCGATGTTATTGATAGATATTCGTCGCTTCGGTTTCCATGACGGGGCTCTTGATCTGATCGCTGTTCATCTCCGTATGGAAGCGTACATCGCCGGTCTGTACGGCTTTGACTGTGACTTTATAGACCGCCTGAGCCTTGGGCGCCAGGGAGGCCAGAGGCGCGAATCGGACGACCTGGCCTTCCACCGCCGGAGCAGTCGGGCCGGTCCCGCTGACATACTGCTGCTGCGGGGGCAGGGTGCAGACAATGGTGATATTGGTATCCGTCGCGGTTCCCTGGTTGGTCACGGTGATCACATAGGTTTCATTGGCGCCGACTTCGATCGGATCTTCGATATCGATCACTTCCAGCAGAATCGCCGGAATGCCCCGCACTTCCGTTACCGTTTCGGCGGCGGCCGCGGCGCAATAGGCGGTGGCGCCGGCAAGATTCTTCATCGTGCCCATCTGGTCCGCGCGGGCGGTCAGCGATACGTTTTTGGACGCTCCCGCCGCGAGGGTTCCCAGATTCCAGGTGACTTTTCCGCCTGCGAACTGACCGCCTTCGGAGGCGCTGACGAAGGCCATGCCTGCCGGGAGGGTGTCGGTCAGCACGGTGTTGTTCGCGGGGGCGTCGCCGGTGTTGGTCAGGCTGATATCATAGGTCGCCGTTTTGCCCAGGAACCGTTCCGCCGGGCCGGTTTTCGTAATCGCCAGCTCCGGTTTGACTACGGTGACTTTATGCGAAGCGTCGGCTCGCAGGCCGTCATCCGCGGTGGCGACAGCGCTGTTTGTAAAGGCTCCTTTGGCGTCGGCCTTCAACACTGCTTCCACGGTGCGGGACTGGCCCGGCGCCAGCGTACCGATGTTATAGGACAAGGCGGTTTTCCCATCCTGCGACTTGAGTCCCTGCGGGAGGGTGTCGTTGATGAGGACATTGGTTGCCGGTCCGCTGCCGTTGTTGGTAACGGTGAGTTTCACCGGGATCGGATCGCAGAGAATCACCTGATCGGGCCCCGTCTTCACGAGCTGGAGGCGGGGCTGCACGACCTTGATGGTGCGGCACTGATCCGCGGCGGTACATACCACCGCGTTGGCGCAGTTTTCCAGCGTGCCTTCCTGGGAGGCTTTTCCGCGGACCGTCAGCGTCTGCATCTGACCGGCCTGGAGCACATCCATTTTCCAGGTCAGTTTGTTCGGCTGGACATTAGTCGGCTGGGGCACGGCGCTTTCAAACTGAAACGACGCCGGCAGATTTTCCGTAACCGTGACATCACGCACCGCAACCGCCGTGGCATTTCTCAGGACAATTTGATATTCAAAAGTTTTTCCCACCAGGATTTCCGCAGGGGCGGACCGCTGCAGGGTAATCACAGCGCCGGTGGGAGCGGGCGCCGGGGCCGCGGGGGGAGAAACCATCGCCGGTTTTTCCGGGGCGGCGGGAGCGTTGGAAACGACAACCGGTTTGGCGGGCGCGGGCGCCGCCATAGGCGCCGGTTTTGCCGGTGCCGGATTTGCTTTCGCAGCAACCGGCTGCCGCGGTTCTTCATGCACCGGGGTTTGGCAGCCCGCCAGGATCAGCATCAGGGATACGGCAACCAGAAACAATCCTTTCGCATTCCATATCTGGGTTTTCATAACGAACCTCCAATAAAAAGTTGTATAGTTCAACAACAAACGAGAAAGGGCGGAAACAAAAAAGGGCGCCGACACGGAATGCCGGCGCCCTACAAATCCACTCATCTTATTGATAGATATTGGTCGCTTCGGTTTCGTTCACGGGGCTCTTGATCTGATCGCTGATCATTTCCACCTTGAAGCGAACGTCGCCGGCCTTGACACCCTTGACCACGACGCGATAGACCGCCTGGGCTTTGGGCGCCAGGGTGGGCAGCGGAGCGAAGGTGATCACTTGTCCCTGCGCGGATGCCGCCGTCGGGCCGGTGCCGGAAACATACTGCTGTTCCTCCGGCAGGGTGCAGGTCACCTTGATATTGGTGTCCTGCGCCGAACCCTGGTTGGTCACCGTGATGACATAGGTTTCATTGGCGCCGACTTCGATCGGGTCTTCCAGGTCGATCACTTCGAGCAGAATCGCCGGGATGCCGGCAATTTCCGTCGTCACTTCCGCGGAGGCTTCGGTGCACATCGCTTTGGCCATCGCGGTGTTCTTCAGCGAACCGATGCCCGAAGGCGTAATGACCACCGATACCTTGCGTTCGGCCCCGGCGTTGAGAGCGCCGAGGTTCCACGTAACCTTGCCATTCTCGAAATTCCCGCCTTCGGTGGCGCTGACAAAGCTGGCGCCCGCCGGCAGGGTATCCACGAGAATGGTATCGCGGGCAACGCCATCGCCCTTGTTGCCGACCGTGATATCATAGGTGATCTTGCGGCCGACGAAGAGCTTCTGCGGGCCGGTCTTGGTGACGGTCAGCACGGGCTGGCGGACCACGACTTTATGCGCCGCTTCGGCACGGAGGCCCTTGTCCGCCGTCGCAATGGCGGTGTTATCGAACGTGCCGGCTCTGGAAGCCATTGCCGTATAGGAGAACTTCTTGGACTGCCCCGGTTCGAGGGTGCCGGCGTCCATGCTCATCGCCGTTCTGCCATCCTTGGACTTGAGTCCATCCGGCAGTTGATCGGTGATCTTCACGTTGACCGCCGGACCATCGCCGGCGTTCTTCACCGTTACGGTATAGGGGATCGGCTCGCAAATCAGTACTTCCGCCGGGCCGGTCTTTTCGAGCATCAGTTTCGGAGAGATCACGACCGTCGGAGCGCAGGCTCGGCCCTTGAGGTCCCAGTCGGCGACCACATCGGCGCAGTTCTCAAACTTGCCGACGCGAGTTGCCTTGACGGTGACGGCGATTTGCCTGCTTTCCTTGGATTTGAGGGTCCCCAGCGACCATTGCAGATTCTGGCCGGCCGCCGTTGCCGCCGGCTGGCTGGAGACATACTCGATTCCATCCGGCAGCACATCGGTGACCCGGACATTGGTTGCATCGGCCTGGCCGGGGTTGGTGACGGCGATCTGGTAGTTGAACTGATCGCCTACGCCGGCTTGCGCCGGAGCGGTCTTGGTGATGCCGATACGCGGGCCGACCCAGGTTTTGGTCATTTTGCCGGTGGCAATCTTCATCGGCTGGGCGCATTCGCCGCAAGGCTGGCGAATGATGTCCATCTCGATGACATTCTGCCCTTCGACCGGTTTGACCTGTTCCAGACGAACCTTGGCTATGCCGGCGCTGTCGGTTTTTACACTGGTTTGTTTTTTCTTGTCCGGAGCGAAGCCGGCATCGGGTCCCGATACAATCCTGAAGTTGACAATCGCGTTGGCGATCGGGGTCCCGTCGGAGTGCTTCATGACCATAACTTCCATGTCATGCGGCGTGCCGACCGGATTGGTCGCATCCGCTGGCCACTTCCAGGCGGCATCGTTCCAGTTTTTCGTCACGAATACTTTATGCTTGTCCCAGTTGAAGATCCCCGGGGCATAGACCACCATATTCGTCGTGCCTTCCACGGGCGAGGTAATCACGCACCAGGTTTGTCCCTTGGTGATGAGGACATCGTCCTTGGGATCATCATTTCCCCGCGTGAGGACATGGTCGCCGTCATTGGTGTGGCTGACGGCGTATTTATTGTCAACCTTATAGCCGCGGGTGCTGTACCATCCGCTTTCATCGACTTCGACGATGGAACCGACGCTCCCTTCGGCGATCATCCATTCCACGCGCCGGCCGGTCAGCGCCTTGCCGTCGGCGTCCTTGACCGTCGCGATCAGAACGTGCTGTGTCTGCACGGGGTTGGTGCTTTCCATCGGAATCACTTCCAGCGTTACGGCGGCGGGGTCAAAATTCTTATAATACCCGCAAACCGGTTTGCCGTGTTCCCGATCGATGTGTCCGCCGGGGATCACACCCGTTTTTGACGGATACGACGCACAGCCCGTCATTCCGATCGCGGCAAGGAGGATCAAACACATTCCTAAACACATCATTCTTTTGTTCATGGCATTTGCCCTTTCCAAAAAACTAAGGATGTAAAAAGTACGCTTCACATTGGGTTTATCTTGGCCATCCCGGCACCGACCAGTGCGGTTGATTTCATCCCTGAATTCGCACGACATGTACGTGTTCTCCTTTCGCGCGTTTCTAACACTTATTTTTAATCGAGACTCATGCCAACATCAGACAGGTCCTACCTTCATATTATGCTGGCATGGAAAAGCAATTCCAGTCGAAATCAATAATTTTTGAAACGAATTTATATGATCGACGCAAAATGTTGCGTCGTAAATAGTTATGGCGATAAATAAAACCGGATAGGGCTATAAAATTTGGATGTTTCACGCTTGATCCCCAAAAAAACGTTTCCCAAAGGATCTCTGATTCCCAGCTAGAGACAGTTCAATGGCACATGGGGTGATGGGATTGTGGGGAAACGACTGGTAATTTCCCGGTTCATTGTAGTGTGAGCGGAAGAAGGAACAGGCCATTACATCAATCCTTCTGCGTCATTTTGATTTTCAACATCCCCAATTCCTTCGATTTAGATAGGAATAAAGCTTGAACAATGCCAACCTTTGGGCATAAAATAGTCATTATGATGCGCATGTAAAAAGACCATGCCGCGGTGATACACGCTTGCGGGAAACGTGACTGTTTTTTACGGAAAGGCAAAGCCTATGGATCGTCGAGGATTTTTGAAAAAAAGCATTGCCATGGGAACCGCGAGCTTTGGAGCGGGTCTTTTTCACGCTCCCGATCTTTTCGCCCAGGCGGTTGAGGGCGGTTCTTCCGTTCCGGATCTGGTGGCGGTACGAAACGGGTCCCCGGATGTCATGTTCGAGAAAGCCCTGGAAGCGATCGGAGGGATGAAAACCATTGTGAAACCGGGGCAGGTCGTTGTGGTAAAACCGAATATTGGCTGGGACAGGCCGCCGGAGATGGGTGCCAACACCAACCCCATGCTGGTCAAAACCATCGTAAAACAATGCAAGGATGCCGGGGCCAAGACCGTGTACGTTCTCGATCATACCTGCAACAATGCCCAGAAATGTTATAAAAACAGTCAGATTCAGGAGCATGCCGAGGCCGCCGGGGCCACGGTGGTTTTCGCCAATGATGAGAAAAATTATGAAGAAGTGACCATTCCCAAAGCCTCGATCTTAAAAACCGCCAAAGTCCACCGGATCATAAAAACCTGCGATGTCCTTATTAATGTGCCTGTTCTGAAACACCATATCGGGACCGGGTTGACCATCGCGATGAAGAATCTTATGGGGGTTGGCTGGGACCGGGGATTCTATCATAAGCAGGGCCTGCATGAATGCATCGCGGAATTTTGTCTCTATCGAATCCCGGACCTCAACATCGTC
>CAZOTP010000236.1:0-5544 GCA_964582655.1 uncultured Pirellulales bacterium
CCAAGGCCAATCTCTATGCCCCGCCGCCCCAGCGAAGCCGTCTCGGTCGGCCGCGGCTCAAGGGCCGCAAACTGCCGACTCCGCAAGCGAGGGTCGCGCGGCGAAAACGCACATCGGCCACGGTGAGCTGGTATGGCGGAGGGCACAGACGCGTGCAATTCGTCAGCGACACGGGCCAGTGGTACAAAGGCGGCCAGGGCCTAGTCCAACTGCTCCCCAATCCCCTCCCGGCTCGTGGGATATTTACCCGTCCGTTCCTCCCCGCTCCGCGCGTCAAACCAGCGGTACTCAATATTTTCCGCGTGATAATCCAGCACGATAATGATATCCTGTCCACTGTACATGGCGGTCTCCTTTCTGGCGCTCCGCGCCATTTACCGAAAGCCTCGACCAAGGCTCTCATTCGGGCGATTTTACTCGACCCGACCGGAGACCGCCTCTACTCATGCCATCTTCTCACTTTATAAACTCGCCACTCGCCACAAACCACTAATCACTCTTTTTCCTTTCGGACCTTTCTCACCTGCTCCTTATTCCTTTCTTGACTTCATATTCAAAATTCCCTATCCTATACCAGTGGCAGGATAGGCAAGATATACGCCGCCTACGACTCGCTCTGCATGCCTTCCTGACGAACTCGTAAATTACGATAGATTTTATAACTTCGGCTCTGGTAACATGTTGTCAACGACATCCATCTTCTAAGCGATTGCCGCGGCGGCCCATTTCCGCTGGAAATGATGCTCCGTCAACCAAATCGCCGATGAGTTGACAATGGTTTCGCGGGCCGTTTTTTTTAGGTAAGAACGACCATTTAACCCGTTTTTGCCGGACTATACCATGATACGTATTTCATTGCCAGACAAGACGTTAAAAGAATTCGAATCCCCTATCACGGCGATGCAGCTTGCCGAATCGATCAGCCTGCGCCTCGCCAGGGATGCACTTGCCGCCCGCATCGATGGCAAGCTCACGGACCTTGCCGTATGCATCGACCATGATGCAAGTGTCGAAATTATAACGGTTAAGAACGATCCAAAGACCAGCCTGGAACTCATCCGACACAGCTGCGCCCACGTGATGGCCGAAGCGATCTGTAACCTCTTTCCTGACACCAGGTTAGTCTATGGCCCGCCGGTCGATAACGGCTTCTATTATGACCTCGATCTTGACCGCCCCCTCACTCCCGACGACTTCGCCGCCATCGAACAGCAGATGAAACAAATCATCGATGCGGATCTGCCCTTCGTCCGCTATGAAATGTCTCGCGAAGAAGGAATGCAAAAGCTTGCGGCAGAAGGAAATAGGTACAAAATCGAAAACGCAAAGAGGGCCAAAGGCGAGCTCCTGAGCTTTTATGTAACCGGCCAGCCAGGCAATGGCAAATTTGAAGACCTCTGCATGGGACCGCATATCCCAAGTACCGGGAAAATAAAGGCATATAAAGTAATGAGCGTCGCCGGCGCCTACTTCCACGGCGATGCCAAAGAGAAAATGCTCCAGCGTGTCTATGGCACCGCCTTTGCCGACCCCAAAGAACTCCAGCAGTACCTTCATATTCTCGAAGAAGCCAAAAAACGTGATCACCGTAACATTGGAAAACAACTGGACTTATTCAGTTTTCATGGCGAAGGCCCGGGCTTTCCGTTCCTCCATCCCAAGGGCATGATTCTCTGGAACGAGCTGCTGAAATTCTGGCACGAAATCCACAACAAAGCAGGCTACCAGGAAGTCCGCACCCCGATCATCCTGAACGAGCAGCTCTGGCACCAGAGCGGGCATTGGGATAACTATCGGCAGAATATGTACTTTACGGAAATTGACGCAGCGACCTACGCCATCAAACCCATGAACTGCCCCGGCGGCTGTTTGATTTATAAATCCCGCCCTCACTCCTATCGGGAATTCCCCATTCGCATGGCGGAGCTGGGCATGGTCCACCGCCATGAGGCCAGCGGCGTGCTCCATGGCCTTCTTCGCGTGCGCCAGTTTACCCAGGACGATGCCCATATCTACTGTACTCCCGAACAGATCGAATCTGAGGTTATTGGCGTAATCGATTTGATATTAAGCACTTACAACATCTTCGGCCTGACAGATTGTCACATCGAACTGTCCACCCAGCCGGAGAAACACATCGGTTCCCAGGACATCTGGGACAAGGCAACCACTGCACTGAAAGCGGCACTGGCTCACAAGGGTATCGATTATAAGATAAATCCAGGCGACGGCGCGTTTTATGGCCCAAAAATTGATTTTCACATCCGCGATTGCCTCCAGCGAAGCTGGCAGCTTGGCACCATCCAGCTCGATTTTTCCATGCCCGAACGCTTCGACCTGGTCTTTACCGACCGCGATAATACGGAAAAACGACCTGTAATGCTTCACCGGGTGGTCCTTGGCGCAATGGAACGGTTTCTGGGAATCATCGTGGAACACTTTGGCGGTGCATTTCCGCTGTGGCTTTCGCCGGAACAGGTTCGGATCATGCCCATCAGCGAGAAGACCAACGCCTTTGCTCATCAGGTGTATAACCGCCTGAAAGAAAAGGGGTTGCGATGTACCGTGGATGACGGCGATGACAAAATTAACGCCAAAATCAAGCGGGCGCACGATTTCAAACTGCCCTTTATGCTGGTTGTTGGCCCTGCGGAAGCGGAACAGGATGAGGTGACCGTCCGCATCCGATCCCGGCAGGAACAGCGCAAGATGAAGGTGGACGCGTTCTTACAAATGGCGACGAAACTGATTTCTGAACGAAAACTTGAACTTTGGCTTGAATCTTAAATGCCGAATGGATATAGTATTCCCACAAAAAAATTAGTGTAAAGTAATGGAAAGGATGGTGATAGGTTATCACTCAAAAGACATTACGGATAAACGAACAAATTCGGATTCCGCAGGTTCGGCTGGTGGATCAGGACAATCAGCAAGTGGGCGTAGTCAGCACCGTGGACGCGATCCATCGGGCGCGGGAAGCGGGATTGGATCTGGTGGAAGTGGCGCCAAACAGCGTGCCTCCGGTGTGCCGAATCATGGATTTCGGCAAGTGGAGGTATGAACAGAAGAAGAAGGAGCAGAAAGCCAAGACCAAGCAGCATCAGGCGACAATGAAGGAAGTTCGGCTTCGCCCGAAGATCGAAGAACATGACCAGATGGTCAAGACGAAGCACGCGAGGGAATTCCTGGTGAAGGGGAACCGTGTTCAGTTTACGATGCAGTTCAAAGGTCGCGAGATGGCGCACAAAGAAATCGGGGAAGACATATTCAAGGCGATTATGGAGCAATTGCAGGACGTGGGGAAAGTGGAAATGCCGATGAAGATGATGGGACGCCGGATGACGATGGTGATGGCTCCCGGAGCGGCGAAGGCGGCCGTCGCGGAAAAAGCAATCGAATAGGAAAGGACACCAGAAGCGTATGCCCAAGATGAAGACACACAAAGGCGCCGCGAAGCGGGTGAGGCTCACCGCAAAAGGCAAACTGAAACGGAAGAAAGCCGGGGCGGGTCATTTGATGAGCCACAAGAGCGGCAATCGCTGCCGGTCTCTCCGCAAGAAAAACACTGTGACGAACGCATCGCTGCGTCGGATGAAAGAAGCGCTGCTGGCCTGAGTTCAGCGCGCCGTAATACGGACATTTTTTGCAGGATGAGCTTGCTTCTCGGCTACAGCTGCCGCCAGTAAGCCCGGGTGATTGGAACAAGTGCTTCGAATTCCCTCCTGCCTTCGAATCGCGAAAGCGATGGATATGAAAGGAAAGCTGTCATGCCAAGAGTACGGAAAGGCGCCGCCAGGCACCAAGCGAAAAAACGGGTTTTCAAAGCGGTCAAAGGGTTTCGCGGGTCCCGCAAACTCTATCGATTAGCCAAGGAAGCGGTGGTTCGTCAGCAGACTAATGCCTTGACGGATCGCCGGAGGAAGAAACGGAATTTCCGTCAGTTGTGGGTGACGCGGCTGAGCGCGGCGTGCACGAGCCGAAACATCCGCTACAGCCAGTTTGTTCACGGATTGAAACTGGCGCAGGTGAGCATCAACCGAAAGATGCTTTCGGAAATGGCGATTCATGATTCGGATGGATTCGACCGTATCGTGGAGATCGCGAAGAAGGCGATCGCGTAAGCCAAATTTTACTATGTCGGATACGCTGGAACAATTTTCGTCGATCCGCACGCGGGCGATGCAGGATCTGGCGGGCGTGGACACGGCCGAGCAACTGGAGCAGTATCGAATCCGGTACCTGTCCCGGAAGGGGGAGGTTACGGAGATGCTGAGTCTGCTGGGGGGATTGCCCAAGGAATTGAAGCCCCAGGGGGGCAAGCTGGCCAACCAGATCAAGACCGAGGTACAGCAGGCATTCGAGCAGAAGAAGGCGGATCTGGAGCAGGCTGGGAAAAAACGCACAGGACCCCTGTTCGATGTGACGCTGCCGGGGATTCCGGCGAAGCTGGGGAGGCCTCACCTGATTACGCAGACGATCCAGGAACTGCTGGAGATTTTCGGGCGGATGGGATTCGAGGTGGGGTACGGGCCGGAGATCGAGGATGAGTATCACAATTTCGTGGCGCTGAATATCCCCCGGTCGCATCCGGCGCGGGATCCCCTGGACAATTTTTATATCGACGAGAATGCGCTGCTCCGGAGCCAGACCTCCACGATGCAGATCCGGGTGATGGAGAGCCGCAAACCTCCGATCCGGATCGTGGCGCCGGGGCGTGTGTTCCGGCCTGACAGCGTGGACGCGACGCACATGTTCATGTTCCATCAGATCGAGGCGCTGGTGGTGGATGAGGGCGTGAGCATGGTAGATTTGAAGACCACGATCGAGCAGTTCATTCACGCGTTCATCGGCGAGAAGGTGCAGTTTCGGTTTCGGCCAAGTTTCTTCCCGTTCACGGAGCCTTCGGCGGAAGTGGATTTGCTGCTGAAGGACAAGAGCGGGCGGGAAACGTGGGTGGAAATGGGCGGGTGCGGGATGGTGGATCCGAACGTGTTCCGGCAGGTCGGTTACGATGCGGAGAAATACACCGGCTGGGCGTTCGGGTTCGGGATCGAGCGGCTGGCGATGCGGAAATACGGGATCAACGACATCCGGCTGTTCTACGAGAACGATCTGCGGTTTTTGAAGCAGTTCTGATAACATCATAATTTAAAAATAAGCAAAATGCAAAAAGGAAGAGGAGGAATTAAGACGAGCTGGGCCACAGATTGCGTGTATTTGTCCACCAAGACACAAAAACACCAAGATTTCACGAAGAAGAATTCCTTGCCACGAATTTTCACGAATGGGAAATACAGGATTTGAACCGCAGATGCAGAGGCTTCCGCCTTCGCACGAAGTGCTACGGACGGACGGGTCCGCCTTCGCACGAAGTGCTTCGGACGGACAGGCCGCCTCAAAGTGCGAAAAGTGGGAAAGGTGTGAAACGTGCGAAAAGGGGAAGAAAAAGAGGGAAAATTTCTTGACACGAATTTTGGGGGAGAAGATTTTTGTCCGCAGATTACGCCGATTGCGCAGATTTTAAGATAAGAATATATTTGGCCA
>CAZOTP010000237.1:0-5515 GCA_964582655.1 uncultured Pirellulales bacterium
GTGTCATGTTGTCCGCCACCCGCTAGCGCGGCACCCCCAGCAGAATGCGCTGCCCGGCGTAGGCGTATTCCCCCTCGTCGCGCTCCAGAGGCACCGCCAGCAGACGGATCCGGATCGCCGCCGTGAAAACCAGGGTCAAAGCCAGGAGCAGTCCGATCCATTTGCTGTTATTCCAATTCATAGCGGTATTGTATAGAACCGGTGAAGGCGGTGTTAGCGTTTTCTTTTCTGGTACAGAATCAGGTGGTTTTTCGACTGCGGTCTGTAGCCCGCCGCGCCGGCGCCCCAGCGATAAACGGTATCGGCGGTATAAAGAATATCAATCACTCCGACCGTGTCATACCCGGCGGTGTACCGCTCCAGCCACGAAAAAATGTCCCGGTGGGAATGCTCGCGCCACTGCCATGATGCCCCGATGTTGACCCAGAGAAGAAATTCAGGGTCCGCCTTTTCGATTTCGCGGATCATCTCGTGCTGCATCGAACGGGCGAACGGATGCTCTTCCATCAGGGGATAGGTGTAAATGTACCCCGTCGCCGCCCGCCGCCCGGAGTAAAAATAAATCTGCGGTTCCGAACCGATCACGGCGATCGTATCGGCCGGGCCGGAGTTCCGCCGGATGAAGTCGGCGATTTCCGGCGATTCGGGGAACGGCATCGATCCATAGACCGTGCGGACGATCTGGTTGGGAGTATCGAAAAAAAGATACGACCGCTGCTGATACACGGTAAATCCCGCCGCCGCCAGGAAAAGTCCCGCGAATATCGCGCAGCGAACCGGAGTATTCAGGGAAGAGGCGATAATCCGGCAAAGGGAATCCATTCCGTACGCGGACAGCAGGGCGGCGGCCGGAACCAGAAGAATGAAATAATGCGGCCGATAGTAAAATCCGATGGATACCGCCGCAAACGAAAAAAGGAATAAAGCCGTCAGAAACCGTTTGTTCGGATCCCTCCGGATCCACAGCGCCGCCGCGCCGACTCCCGATGCGGCCCAGAAGGGCAGAGCCGATCCGGCAATCTCCGAAAACCGCTGCGTGAAAAAATGAAGCCCGCCCCGCCACGTTGCCAGTCCGACGTATTCCCGGGCGTATTCAAACGTCCAGAACCAGAAGGTGTCAAACACCCCGGCCAGAAAGAGAATCAGGCACGTCAGGGCAAAAGGCAGGGCGGCACAGGCCGCAAACAGAGCCGCGGTCGCGAGAAACCGCTTCCGAGAAACCGGTTTAGTCCGAACCAAATGGGCCGTCAGCAGAAGCCCGGCAAAAAGCGCAAACAAAATGCCGTGCTGCTTGATGACAAAAGCCGCGCCCAGAAGAATTCCCGACAGACCAGTCCAGAGAAGGGATCTCCGCTGACGGTCGAAGGCGCGCAGCAGCAGGAGTATTCCTCCCAGCGCCGGAAGCAGCACAAACGGTTCGGCGTTGGCGGTAAATCCCTGAATTTGCCGCGTCAGGCTCAGCAGGGCGAAACTGCCCGCCGCCAGCAGGGCCGTGGCGTCGGCAAACATCCGCCGGGCCAGCAGAAACACCAAAAGAGTGCATCCGGCGTTCGCCAGCAGAAGCCCCAGATGAATTCCCTGCGGCGTTTCTCCGAACATCGCCAGAATTCCCGCATAGACGGCATAGATGCCCGGCAGCTTCATGTTGTACGCAAGCTGGTAGGGGGGCACCCCCTGCAGAAAGAGCTGTCCGGCGTAGGCGTATTCCCCTTCATCACGTTCCAAAGGCGCCCCCAGCAGGCGGACCCGAAGTGCCGCAGTGCCCAAAAGAATCAGCGCCAGAAGCAAATAGGTCCATCGGCTCCGGGGAGCCGCCGCGACGCTGCACGGAGGACGATCCTCGCCGCTCAAGGGACATCCTTTCGCTCGTAGATGAGGAGAAAATCTTTGGAATTGCTTTTATGGTTTCGGGCCTGCTCGCCCCAGAGATACTCCGTTCGTTCCAGGCTGATCATATCGACGAATCCGACCAGGTTGTAATGGCGGTTGGCGTACGCATACGCCCAGTTCAAAATCTTGCGATGGGATTTTTCCCGCGGCATCCACGACCCGTCGGATGCGATAACGACCATGTAGCGGGGCTTGCGCGTTTCGATCTGACGAATCATGTCCTCCTGCATCTCCAGGGCGTACGGGTGGGTCTCCATCAGGGGATAAGTGTAGATATAGCTGGTGGCGGAGTGGCGCCGGGCGTAAAAGCATATCTGCGGTTCCGACCCGATCACGGCGATCTGGTCCTCCGGCCGGGAATTATCCTGAATGAATCGCGCCACTTCCAGCGATTCAAGAAAGGGCGAAAGCTGATACACCCAGCGGCACACGGCGTTGGGCGTGGCGACGAAGAAATAGTTCCAGTTCTGGTAGATTGTGTGACCGAAAAGAACCAGCGTAAGAAACGCCGGCGCCAGTCGGTGAAAGGGAGGCCGGACGTTCTTGAAAAGCGTCCAAAGCCTCTGCAGCGCCACGGCAAAGAGAAGAGACGCCGCCGGCATCAGCAGGATGAAATAGTGAGACCGGAAATAAAAGCCCGGACAAACCGCCAGGAAGGAGCAGAGAAAAAAAACAAGAATCAGCCCACGGTTTTTCAGTTGGCTCTGGAAGGGTGCCAGGATCAGTCCCGCCGCCGATACCAGCCATACGGTGATGGACGTCAGGACGGTTGTCATGAAGAACAGGCCCAGAAAATGCTTGGCGAGGAACCATTTGTTCCCGTCCCCGGCCAGATAGTCCCTGGCGTAGGTAAAGGTCCAGAACCAGAATTTCTCGAAAACCCCGACCTTCCACATGATCAGGCACGTCAGGGCAAACGGGCCGAATATCCCCGCCGCCAGCAGCGTCCCCCGCGCCAGGAACGAACGCAGCCGGAAAGGCTTCTGTCGGAATACATCGAAAAAGAACAAAAGGACGATAAAGAGAATGAAGCCGAATCCGTGCTGCTTGATGACAAATCCGGTTCCCGCCAGAAATCCCGATGCAAACAGCGCGAAACGGTTTCGGGTTTCCCGCGACCGCAGAAACAGACACACCCCGCCCAGCGCCGGCAGGAGCACAAACGGTTCGGCGTTCGCCGTGAATCCCTGCGCAAACATGTTGATCGAAAGCAGGCTGAACGCCCCCGCCGCCGCCGATGCCGGCAGGGGGGAAAGCCACCGTTTCGCCAGAACATACACCAGCACAATGTTGAACGCGCAAACAATCGCCAGTCCCAGATGAATCCCTGCCGGGGTTTGCCCGAAAATTCCCATGATCAGTGCATACACCCCGTAAATGCCCGGCAGCTTCATGTTGTATGCCTTCTGTTATGGCGGAATCCCCTGCAGAATATGCTGTACCGCATAGGCGTATTCCCCCTCATCCCGTTCCAATGGGACCGATAACAGACGAATGCGGATCGCCGTCGTCAGCGCAATCGCCGCCAGCAGGAAAATCAAAGCCGGCACGTTCCGCCGGCGTTCCGCCGGGGATCTCGGAGATTCAGCCTGTAATTTTGCGGGATTCATATAGAATATCTATCGGATGGTATGATATAAGCAGGATGGAAAAAATTCAATTGCGTGAAAACCTTTTTCGCAAAATGACCGCCGCAAAGAACGAACCGGGCCCGGATTGGCCGATAAACACACTAGCCAGCGCGGCATGGAGCGCCAAACCAATTCATGGACCCTTTGCAAGTAATTGATTGGCATGGATTTACAGGCCTCGGCCGCGGGTTCGGATTCCGGCTTTCTCCGTCTTGGACTTCGCTTTCATAAGGCAAGAAACGGATGACCACAAAAGTTTCGATGAATCGATCAGATCGGCAGCTCTCCGCTTCCCCGCGATGGATGATTGGCGTTGTGCTGGGACTGGCGGCGCTGCGCATGGTTCTCTACAACGCGGCGTTTCCAGCGTTCAATAATGTCGATGAGGCTTCCCATTTTGACCTGGTCTTGTATTACTCGCAGGGTCGCTGGCCGGAAAAGGCCCTCCAGCCCCTGCTCCCGCAGACGGCCGAGCACTGCGTCCTGTATGGTTCCCCGGAGTATTTACGACCCCCGCAGATCTATCCCAACGGGCAGTATCCGCCCCCGCCGGCAACCTACCCCGCCGTTCGGTCCGATCCGATGTTTCCCTATATGGTGCGGCAGGCCGAACAGTTTTCGAACTACGAAGCCGGTTCCTTCCCCACCTATTACGCCGGCGCCGGACTGTGGGCCGCGATCGGCCGCGCCTGCGGATTGCAGGGCGACGACCTGTTCTACTGGATCCGGTTCCTCAATGTCCCGATGTTTGTCCTGCTGGTCTGGCTGTGTTACCGGATCGCCGGACTCCTCGTTCCCGGCAGCCGGTATTTTCAAATCGGACTGCCCGCCGCCGCGGCGCTCTTTCCCCAGGACTTGTTTTACACCATCAACAGCGATGCCTTTTCCGCCGTGTTTTTCGCGCTGGCGCTGTACCTGTTTCTCCAGATGGATCAAAACCCCCCCTCGATGGTGCGGTCTTTGATAACGGGGCTTGTTGTCGCGGCGACATTTCTGGTCAAGCCTTCGAACCTCGCCGTCGCCGTTCTTCTGATTCTGTTTGTCGTTTCCCAGGCGATGTCTCTTTATCCCCGAAAACCAGGAACTTCCAAAGCCCTCCTTTCCCTGGCGGTCCTGTGCTGTTCCGCGGCGGTTCCGGTCGGTCTGTGGATGCTTCGCTGTCATGCGGTGTTCGGGGACTGGACAGGCGCCTCCGCCAAAATCGCCCATCTCGGCTGGACCCTCAAGCCCTGGGCGGATCGTTTCGACCATCCGATATTCACCCTTTCCGGCATGGAATTTTTTCTGGCGGAACTGACCCGAACCTTCTGGCGAGGCGAGCTGTTCTGGCAGGGCAGGCGAATTGCCTCTTCCGGAATGGATTCGTTGTACATCGGTGTTACGCTCGTGGTTCTTGCCGTGGCGATGGTGCGGAGTCTTTGGCCGGAAAAACAACCCTTCGCGATCTCCCGGCGCATCCTGGGACTCTGCTGGATTCTGCTGGCGGTGTCCGTGTGCTTCCTCGCCTGGGTTTCCATCCGGTTTGACTACGGCCATTGTCATTATCCTTCGCGCGAAGAACCCTATTTCACATCCGGCCGGCTGATCGTCTGCATCTTCGTCCCGTTTTTGCTCCTGTTTTTGCAGGGATTCCGGTCGATCTGGTTCGGACTCAAAAATACCGGAATTCCCCTGATCGCTCTGATCGTGCTGTTTCTGGGAATGACGATCCAGGAAGCCCTCCTCAACGCGCCGGCGTTTCACAGCACGTATAACTGGTTTCATCTTCCCTGACAGAGAGTCAAACGGAATATGTCCCCGGACAATCCAGAACAACTTCCAAAACCGATGACAGCGGCGTATGGCTGGATAATCGGAATCCTCCTCCTGCTGGGGACGGCGCGGGTGTTCCTCTTCAACATGGCCTGGCAGATGCTCAACCCTGGGGGTGGGGGGGGGGGGTTGGGGGGGGGGGGGGGTGATGGGGTCGGGGGGGGGCGCGCCGGGGGCCGCGC
>CAZOTP010000238.1:0-3292 GCA_964582655.1 uncultured Pirellulales bacterium
CATGCATGCGAACTCCTGCCGCCGCGGATGCAGCAGGTCCGCCTGCGGAGGCGGCTCCTCCCCCCACAAATCCGGGTTCAGATCCAGACCCCCCGTAAACATCACCCCGTCCAGCAGATCCAGAACGTCCGCCAGCTGCTCCGCATCCTCCGTCGGCGCGATCGGAAGTGCCACGCCCCCGAACTGCTGCACATACTCGAAATAATGCCGGTCCAGATACAGCCGCTCCGGCCCGTCGGGACTGCGATAATAATTCGTGCTGATTCCGATCCGTGGCTTCATGCTAGTTCGGCTCGGCGCTCCCCGCCGATGCAGGCGCCGCCGGCGTAGGTGTCGGCGGTACCGCCGCCCCCGCCGCGGGTTCCGCCCCCGCCGCCGGCTTGGCGAACAGCTCCGGCTGCGATGTGACGATCGTCACCGTCGGCGGTACCGACAGATACTTCTTCGCCGCCGCCTGGACATGCTCCCTCGAAACGGCCATGATCCGGTCCGCGTTGCCGTCGGACCAGTCGTATCCAAATCCGTACAACTCGTCCAGACCCGCTTTGAACGCCGCGTCCGCGTTGGTCTGCTTTTGCAGAATCTCCGAATTGATCTGGTTGTTCTTCGCCAGCGCGATTTCCTTCTCGTCAAATTCCCCCCGCGCCGCCTTCGCCAGAAGCTCCTGGATTCGCGACAAAACCTCCGGCGCCTTGTCCGCCTCGCACTGCGCCGTTGCCCCCACAAAACCCGGAATCACCCCCGGAAAACTGAATCCCCACGCGTAATACACCAGTTGCGCCTTGCGAAGAGTTTCATGCAGCCACCCGTTGTTGCTCCCGATCATCTCCGTCAGAACATCCATCGCGTACCGGTCCTCGATATTCGTCAGCTTCATCCCCGGAAATCCCACATACACCGTCGCGCCCGTCTTGGGCGTGCGCTCCACAAACTGCCGCGCCGCCGTCGGAGCAGGCTCCTCGGCGAACGACCCCGGCTCCAGCGCCTTGCCTTTGGGCATCCCCCCGAACTGCTCCCGCACCTGCCCTTCCACCGCCGTCACGTCGATATCCCCGAAAATCGCCAGAACCGCACGGCTCCCGCACAGCGTCTGCTCGTGAAACGCCGCGATCTGCTCCCTCGTCAGCCCCTCCACCGTCGCCGCCGTCCCCTGCGAAACACGCCGATACGGACTTTGCGTGAAAAACTTCGACCGGAAATACCGGCTCGCCTGCCCGTGCCAGCTGTTCTCCATCTGTTCGATCTGCGCCAGAAGCTCCGGCTTCAGCTTCGATAGCTCCTCCTCCGGAAACGTCGGCTGCAAAACCGCCTGGCTGAATATCTCGAACGATTTCGCGAAATCCGGCGCCATCACTTCCATCGTGAAATAATACGTGTTGTTCCCGCTCTGGGCGTCATACACGCCCCCGATCCCGTCAAAATAATCCGCGATCTGCCGGGCCGTATAATCCTTTGTCCCCTTCCAGCTCATCCGCCACATCGCCGTCGTGACCCCGTTGTTCGCGGCCGTCTCGCCCAGCAGCCCCCCCAGCACAAAAAGCTGCGCATTCACCAGCGGCGCCGCCGGATTCCGCTTCAGCAAAACCCGAAGCCCGTTCTCCAGCGTGATCTTCCGGATCGCCGTTTCGCCTTTGGCTTCCGCGGCGTCTGCCTTCGCAGCCGGCAAAGGCTGCCCCGTCACCACCGCCGTCAGCTGCTTGCCCCGGTTGAAATACACCTGCGCCATCTGCTGCACCTGATCCGCCGTCACCTTCTGCATGTTCTCCACGTAATGATCCGAAAAATGCGCATCCCCCGTCGCCAGATAATCCTCCCCCATCGCCGACGCCTGCTGCTCCGCCGTCTGATGCTCCCGGATATGACGCACCTGCAATTGCCGCTTCGCTCGCTCCAGCTCCTCCGGATTCACCCCCTCCCACTGCACTTTTTCCAGCTCCGCCCAGATCGCCGCCTTCGCCGCCTCGATCTTCCCCGGCTCCACCAGGCACTGGATCGCGAACGTCCCCGTCGCCCAGTGCGGCGTATAATTCCACGAACTCACCGAAAGGACCACCTGCTGCTCTTCCCGCAGCGACCGGTTCAGTCGGCTGCTCTCCCCCTCCCCCAGGATGTT
Source organism: uncultured Pirellulales bacterium (assembly GCA_964582655.1). Lineage (GTDB taxonomy): Bacteria > Planctomycetota > Phycisphaerae > Sedimentisphaerales > SM23-30 > CAZOTP01. The sequence goes on from CAZOTP010000238.1 coordinate 2,114, forward strand.
CGCCAACGTATCCAGCGCGTACAAATCCTCATGCTGCAATTCAATCGAGGGGAATCCCACCACCAGATGCGACGGGCCTTTCATCGACGGAAGAACTTTCACCAGCTCCCGAGGCGACGTCACTTCCGGCTCGGCCGGAAGCGCTAGAGTCTCCGAAGCCTTCCGAGCAAAATCCGAAAACTCCTTCTTGATCGCCGCCAGCATCTCGCCGGCGTTGATATCCCCCACCACCACGATGACCGTATGGTCCGGTATATATCGCTTCTGATAATAGTCCAGCACCTGCTGCCGCGTCAGCTGCTTCACGATCGACTGATACCCGATCACCGGATACCGCCCCGGATGCACAAGGTACCGCAGTTCATCCAGGCTGTAATGTAGTTGCCGGTGCGGATCGCTCGCCCCCATCTCCAGTTCCCGCTGCACCACGCCCCACTCCCGCTGAAACGACTCCTCCGGAAACGTCGCCCGCGTCACCCAGTCCGCGATCAGATTCAGCGCCGTCCCCACGTGCGACACCGGTACCGTCAGGTAATAGCACGCCTTGTCCTTGCTCGTGAACGCGTTGTAATGCGCCCCGGTGCTCTGAATAATCTGCCGCGACTGCTCCTCCGTCCGGGTTTTCGTCGCCCCCCCGGCCAGCAGATGCTCAAACAGATGGCTCAGCCCCGCACCCAGATACTCCCCCTCGTAAATGCTCCCCGCCCGCACGTACAGACGAACCGCCGCCACCGGCGCGGTATGATTCTCCTTCACGATCGCCGTCATCCCGTTTTCCAGAACCGCCACGATCTCATCCGGCCGGTCCACCAGCCGATTTTCCTGCGCCGTCCAGGGCGTCGCCGCCTCTTGCGCCGACGCCGACTGAATTCCAATAATCAAAATCCATGCCAGCATTCGGTATTGCATGACGTTCATGAAACCCTCCTCATTGGAAAGGGACGAACAAATTCCGGTTACGAATCAATCTGACGGGACTGCTGCTCTTCGATTTCCGACAAATACGAAAGCGTCCGCTCCAGCTCGCTCTTCAAATGCCGGACCCGAAGCAGGCTTTTCACCCGCGTCAAAAGCTCCAGACGGTTGATGGGCTTGCTCAAAAAATCATCCGCCCCGCAATCCTCGCCCCGCGCGCCCGCCCGCGGCGCCATCAGCGGCGTCCGCCGGCGAGACGCGGGG
>CAZOTP010000238.1:3302-5468 GCA_964582655.1 uncultured Pirellulales bacterium
CCCCCAGCTCATTCAGCGCCGTCACGATGATAATCGGGATATCCCGCGTTGCCGGGTCGTTTTTCAGCCGACGGCAAACCTCAAATCCGCTCATCCGGGGCATCATGATATCCAGCAAAATGATATCCGGCGATTCCCGCTCCACCTGATCGATCGCCTCCACCCCGTCCGACGCCACACGCATCGGATACTCCAGCGTTTCCAAGTACGCCTGCATCAGCTCCGCGTTTTGCGGATTATCCTCCACAATCAGGATATAGCTCTTTTGTATTTCTTCGGGCTTTTCCGCGTCCGACATATTCTAATCTCTTATATATAAAGCACTTACGTACATTCAGCCGCCTTCACTCCCTATATTATAGATACTTTCCCACGCCCCGTCCAGTTCTACTTTTTCTCTCCGCTTCTTCTCGAGCTTACCTCCCAAGCTGCTCCAGTATCGCCCGGCAGAACGCAGGCAGATCATCTGGTTTCCTCGATGTAACCAGCTTCCCGTCCACCACGCACGCCTCATCCACATACTTCCCCCCGGCGTTCATCACATCGTGCCGCACCGCCATAAAACACGTCGCCCGCTTGCCCTTCAGCCCGTTCGTGCTGCACAGCATCCACAACCCATGGCAGATCGCCCCGATCACCCGCTCCCCATCCACCGCCTGCTGCACAAAATCGATCATCGACTGCGTCCGACGCATAAAATCCGGCGCCCACCCCCCCGGAATCACAATCGCGTCATACTCATCCCCACGAACCTGACCCGCCGCTCGATCCGACACCGCCGGATATCCAAGCTTAGACGGATACGTCTTTCCCGCCTCAGGGCCTACCAGCTCCACCGTAGCGCCCTCCTCCAAAAACCGGTAATAAGGATACCATACCTCCAGCTCCTGATACCCCTGCTCCACCAGAATCGCGATGATTTTTCCCTGTAATCTGCTCATGGTCTGCTCTCCTCAAATCAAATGGGCCCCGTTATTCTATTTCCATTTTTCCAGCGCTTCCCGAACCGCAGGCATAATATACTGGCTGTCCAGCTCCTCCAATCCCGCCATCGATTCGGCCGTCTTCCCCGCCTGCTCCGCCGCGCTCGCCAACGTATCCACAAACAATACCCGCTTGCCTTTCAATACGCACAACCCGCCCCCGCTCCCGCCCAGCGGGCTTTTGCGGACCTCGATGCCAAGACGGCACGCAAGGTCCAATAACGCTTCCATCAACGCCGTATCATCCATTCCTTCAAGTCTTTTCCACCCCAAGACCGATAACCGCTAATAGACACAATACCATGATTCCCTGTGAATTGTAGCCTTTTATCGCGGGGTTGGCCAGCTCCTTTTTCACGGCCCGACGCCCCGCAGGAGTGGACTTTGGCTGGCATCATCCATCAACGCGCGAACCTCCACCACCAGCTCCGTGAAAACGAAAAACGCATCGCCTCCCTCGAAGAGCAGATCCAGGCCGCTCACAAACTCGCCACACTCGGAACCATGACCTGCCTGGTCGCCCACGAATTCAACAACATCCTCACCCCCATGATCAATTACGCCGAGCTGGCCCTCAAGCACGACGATGACCCCCAGCTCATGCGCAAAGCACTCCACAAAACCATCGAGCATGGCAACCGCGCCGCCCTCATCATCCAGTCCATGCTCGGACTCGTCCGAAACCAGATCCCCGAAAAAATCCGCGTCCCCCTCCTGCCCCTCGTCAACGAATGCTTCCAGTGCCTCGCACGCGATTTCTCCAAGGACAAAATCCGCGTCGTCCTCGACATCCCTGACGACTTCACCGTCTTCGCCGTCCCCGCACAGCTCCAGCAGGTCCTCCTCAACCTCATCATCAACGCCAGGCAGGCCATGCTCGACCGGGGCGGCTCCCTCATCCTCTCCGCCAAAAAAATGGATACGCAAACCCTCCTCCTCGTCCGGGACACAGGCTGTGGCATCGAGCCGGGCCTCATCCACAAAATCTTCGACCCCTTCGTTTCCACCAAAACCGCCGAAAACGATTTCGACCGGCAGGGCACGGGCCTGGGGTTGGCCGTCTGCAAATCCATCCTTGACAGCCACAACGGCTCCATCGCCGTCGATTCCCAGCCCGGAAAAGGAACCACCTTCTCCCTCTCCCTCCCCGACGCCTCCACTCCCCCCGCCAATCCCCCGCCCC
>CAZOTP010000239.1:0-5419 GCA_964582655.1 uncultured Pirellulales bacterium
CGTCCCCCGGGGCGCTTCTGGCAACAAACAGCCATGACCCTCCAACGGGTATCCAGAAAAACGCCGCGATCGCGAAGTCGAAGGGTCGCGAGTGCTCCACCCCGAGAAATCCGGCCAGCTGCGGGCCGATTGTCCCTACCGAGGCCCCCAGCCCGAAGCCGAGCTGTGCGGTCGTCTGGATGAGGGCCGAGATCGTTCCGCGGTTTTCCGGAACGTTCGTGTTGAGCATGATTGCCTTCTGGATGGGCACCGGCGCCTCCAGCAGAAAGCATCCGATCAGACCGACGGCCGTCGGTACGATGAGGGCCGTGAGAGATCCGCCCTTTTCAATCGGAAAACTGTAGAACACATAGAACAGCGCGCCGCCGCAGAGGATCATCGCGGCGCTGACAAGCGGCGGAAACCGGCGGTTTCGCGCGCGCAGGCTGTCGCCCATGATCCCGCCGGCCGCGTCGCCCGGAATGCTTCCCGAGAGGACCATGAGCATCACCGCCATTGCCGTTCCCGCGGCAAGTCCCTGCGACGTGATCAGGTGGTCTATCATGAAGCGCTGGATGTAGCCCATCGGCATGGTGGAGATGAGGCAGCTCGTGATGAAAATGAGATTGGTGCGGTTTGAGAGGATGTTTTTAAGGTCCGATATTCTGATTCGCGGCGGCGAGAGCTCATCTGCGCCGCCGTCCGCCTCCCCGCGCCGGGGTAGCCTGCCGAGGAGGAAGAGTGCGGCGCGGATGGGTGCCAGCGCGAGGCTCTGGCCATCACACGACGCCCTCCATCCCAGCGCAGCCTCCGCGCCGTCACATCGCCCCCCAGCGGATGCGTTTTGTATTCGCACCGAAGATGGTTCACGGTAATACCCCCGTCTCCCGCCTGCTTCGCCGAACACTCCGCCATCAAAACCAGCACCGACACCATCATCGTGAGACATATCACAAAGATCCATGGCAAAAAACTCTGATAACGCATGGCGACTCCTTATAAATGGAATTAATAACACCGCCGTGAAAATCTCGTTGGAAAAAAGATTGTGTTTCACATTTTCCATAGAGCTGCTTCTGACATTTTCGCCGGCATCGTGTTGCCTGTCTGGCTATTTTGACCCATCAGAAGGGGAATGCAAGTCCTTTTCACGACAAAACAAAGACTTTTGTTTTTCAAAAAATCATTTTAAAAAGCCGCATCTCGCTTTATAATGTTGTCTCGTTTGAAACCAACGGATTGTACTTCTGGAACAGGCAGAAACCATGGATATATTGACAACCATTACCGAGCTTTCGCACACCTTCGGCACGGACCGCTACGTCCGGGGCGGAGGCGGAAACACCTCCGCCAAAGACAGCCGGACCCTCTGGATCAAACCCTCCGGCACCATCCTGGCGAAATTGCAACCCTCCGACTTCGGCGCCCTCGACCGCCGGAAAATCGCCCGCCTCTACGACGCCGCGGTTCCCGCAAAACCAGACAACCGCGAAGCCCTCGTCAAAGACATCCTCATGGCCGCCGTCAAACCCGATTCCAAAGGCCGACCCTCCGTCGAATCCCCCCTCCACGATTCCCTCCGCTCCGCCTTCGTCGTCCACACCCATCCCGCGATGGTCAACGGCTTCACCTGTGCCGCCAATGGCAAAGCCGCCGCCGCCCGCCTCTTCCCCAGCGCCCTCTGGGTGGACTATGTCGATCCCGGCTACACCCTCTCCATGCAGGTCCGAAAACAAATCCGGCAGTACGAATCGCAGTTCGGCCATCAGCCCGAAATCATCCTCCTCGAAAATCACGGCATCTTCGTTGCCTCCGATTCCCCTTCGCGAATCGAGGAACTCTACTCCCAGATCCTTTCCACCCTACGCGTCTGCTACAACGACGCCTCCATCCCCCTGACCATGGCTCCTCCGGCCAGATTGTCCCCGGAAAAACTCCGCCAAGCCGCCGCCGTGTTCCAGAAAGCCCTTTCCCCCGGCCGCTCCGCCGTTGTTGGAGTGGAACACTTCGATCTGCCGGCCGGACCCCTCTCGCCCGATCATATCGTCTATTCCAAATCCTTCCCCTTCCTTGGCGAACCAACCCCGCAGGCCATTCAGGATTTCACCGCCCGCCGGGGTTACGAACCCGCCGTCATCGCGTGGCAGAATGCCGTCTTCGCCCTCGGCGCCACCCCCAAGGAAGCGGAACTCGCCCTGGAATTCGCACTCGACGGCGCACAGGTCATGACCTTCGCCCGCTGCTTTGGCGGCGCACGCTTCCTCTCCGACGCCTCCCGCGCTTTCATTGAAAACTGGGAAGTCGAAAACTATCGAAAAAGCCAGATTCAATAGCTCTCTTGAAATAAGGATTACGTATGAATGCCTCCATTGAAAAAAATTATCAGGCCGCCCGTGAACAATATTCTTCCTGGGGCGTCAACACAGACCAGGTCCTGCATACCCTTGCCGCCATTCCCGTCAGCATGCACTGCTGGCAGGGCGACGACGTCGGAGGCTTTGAAAAACCAGACGCCGAATTGTCCGGCGGGGGCATCCAAACCACCGGAAACTACCCCGGAAAAGCACGCTCCCTCCATGAGCTTCGAGCCGATCTGGAGTTCGCCTTCCATCTCATCCCTGGCCGTCACCGGCTCAACCTCCACGCCTGCTATCTCGACCATGGCGGCTCCTTCGTCGATCGAAACGCCATTACCGTCAAACATTTTCAATCCTGGATCGACTGGGCCAAAACCAACCAGCTGGGCATGGATTTCAATCCCACCTGCTTCTCCCATCCCCTCGCCGCCGACGGCTTCACCCTCAGCCATCCTGACTCCGCCATCCGGCAATTCTGGATCGAGCATGGCATTGCCTGCCGGAACATCGCTCAGGCCATCGGAAAACAGCTCGGCTCCCCGACCGTCACCAATTTCTGGATTCCTGACGGCTTTAAAGACATCCCCGCCGACCGCACCGCGCCCCGGCAGCGGCTCCTCGAATCCCTCGACCGCATCTTCCGTGACCCCATCGACCCCGCTTTCAATCTCGATTCCGTCGAATCCAAACTCTTCGGCATCGGCGCTGAAAGCTGCACCGTCGGCTCCCATGAATTTTACATGGGATACGCCGCCTCCCGCCAGAAACTCCTCTGTCTCGACGCCGGGCACTTCCATCCCACCGAGCAGATCTCCGACAAAATCTCCTCCGTCCTGATGTTCGTGCCCGGCCTGCTCCTCCACGTCAGCCGGCCCGTCCGATGGGACAGCGACCATGTTGTCATCCTCGACGATGAACTTCTCGCCATCGCCAAAGAAATCATCCGCAGTCCCCGCCGCGACCGCATCCGGATCGGCCTGGATTACTTCGACGCCAGCATCAACCGCGTCGCCGCCTGGGTCATCGGAATGCGAAACATGATCAAAGCCCTCCTCATTGCCCTGCTGGAACCCGCCGACCGCCTCCGAAAGCTCGAACTCGAAACCGATTACACTTCCCGACTCGCCCTGATGGAAGAATGCAAAACCCTTCCTTTCGGCGCCGTCTGGGACTATTATTGCGAATCAAAAAACGTCCCGCCCGGCGCTGCCTGGCTCGACGAAGTCAAACATTATGAACGCGCCGTGCTGGCCCAACGCTCCTGATACCGTAAAACATTTAGAGACTATCCGGATAGAATTCCAGTTTTTTTAATGAGGATTTAATGTATGGCGGCAACCGACGAAAAACAGATCATCTCCCAGGTCCCTTCCGATTCCGAATCCTCCTCCGGAGAATTCGAACGCCAGCCCGTCCCCAAACATGCCCTGCTCGGGTTCAAAAGCTTCGTGGGTATGTACGCCGGCGAACACACCGCCGGCACAGAACTGATGATCGGCCCGCTCTTCGTTGCCGCCGGAGTCAGCGCATTCGATGTTGTCATGGGCCTGCTCGTCGGAAACATACTGGCCGTATTGAGCTGGACGCTCCTCTGTGCGCCCATCGCCACCCGCGCTCGCATCACCCTCTACTATCAGCTCGAAAAAATCTGCGGCCGAAACCTCGTCACCCTCTACAACCTAGCCAACGGCCTGATGTTCACCTTTCTTGCCGGCTCCATGATCACCGTATCCGCCACCGCGCTGGGCGTCTGGTTCCATTTCCCCATGCCCGGCCTCAATGACCTCCTCCCCAACAGCATGGGCTGGGTCCTCGCCGTCGCCGTGGTCGGCCTTCTTATCGCACTCGTCGCCGCCGCCGGTTATCAAACGGTCGCCCGAATCGCCAATCTAGCCGCCCCCTGGATGGTCCTTGTCTTCATCATCTTTGGCGGCGTCGCTTTCAAACAATTTATGATCGCCTCCGGCACGGAAATCCACTCCGCCAAAGACGTCTGGAACCTCGCCAGCACCGTCATCTGGAAAGGCGGCGCCGCCTTCCCCGGACAAACCAAATTTACCTTCCTCCATGTCATGTTCTTCGCCTGGTTCTGCAACATGGCCATGCACATCGGCATGAGCGACCTCTCCGTCCTCCGCTTCGCCAAAAAATCCTGGTACGGAGTCGCCTCCGGCACTGGCATGTTCCTGGGCCACTTCCTCGCTTGGCTCGCCGCCGCCATGCTCTACTCCGTCCAGCTCTATCAGGTCAACCTACAGCCCGCCGAACTCCAGGCCCTCGCCGGCGCAGGCCTCCTCGAAAAATTCCAGTCCCATGAAATGATCCTCAACGCCGACACCATCCGCCAACTGATCGAACAGGGAATCTGGACCCAGCCGCCCGCCGTGCTTCCCGGCCCCATGGCTTTCTCCGCCGCAGGTATCGCCGGCCTCCTCTGCGTCATCATCGCCGGATGGACCACCGCCAACCCCACCATCTACCGCGCCGGGCTTGCCTTCCAGGCCGTCATCCCCCGGTCCTCACGATTCTGGGTCACTTTCGGCGTCGGCATGCTCGCCACCGTGGCAGGCATGTTCCCCGCCATCGCCATGAAACTTCTCGGCTTCGTCGCCCTCTATGGCATGCTCCTGATGCCCATGGGGGCCATCATCTTCGTTGATTTCTGGCTCCTCGAAAGATTCGCCCTTGCCTCCAACTACGCCCGCGCCGCCGGAAAAACCTTCAACTGGGCCGCCGGCCTCACTTGGTTTATCACGCTTGGCGTCTGTTGGTGGCTCGTACAGTCCGGCAGAACCCAGATCTACTTCGCCAGTCTCCCCGGCTGGTTTGTTGCCGCCGTCCTCTACATCCTGCTCAGCGCCTTCTATCAGAAAAACCTCCAGCAAAAAATGGGCCTGCGCATCCTCGCCCAGCTCACAAGCTGGCTCTCCCTGGCCGCCCTCGTCTGCTCCGCCATCCTCTACACCACCGACAAAATCTCCCTCGAACAGGCCAAACATTGGCTCCTGATCACCACCCTCGTCTGGTTCATCACGGCGGCCCTCTGGATGAAAAACGAACAAAAATAAGCTTCTCTTTTCGGG
>CAZOTP010000240.1:0-5397 GCA_964582655.1 uncultured Pirellulales bacterium
TGCGACGCACCCTCAAATCCCGAACTGCATCCCTGATTGTCCCTCAAACCCGCGAGCGACGCTTCTCACCCCCCCCCCGGCTGCCGGCAAATAAAATCATCTGGATGAGATTTACAAGCAAGATATGAAGGATTTTCGATATTGTATTTTTTAGAATCTGATACGATTTTTCTATTTTTATTTCAGGTGCATTTTCATGAATCGTTCAACTTTTATCTTTGCTGCAATCTTCTGTTTCCTGCTGCAAAACGGTTATCCCTCGTATGCCTTTACAAATCATCCATCCCCCTCTCGCGCCGAAATGTTGCGGTATGACGAACCGGTCAATGAGTGGGCATTGGGAAATAATCGCGTCATGGGGCTGCCTCTGGGAAACGGCCAAATGGGGATGATGTTTACAGGCGGAGCCCTGCGGGATATTTTTCTTCTGAATCATGATATGCTGCTGACAAACGATCACCAGGAAAACAATACCCCTGCCAGCCAATCCTTGAATACCGTGCGGTCTCTGGCTCTTTCGGGGCAGTGGGAAAATGCCCAGAACCACATGGATCAGTTGAAGCAGGAAGCCGGTTGTCATAAAACACTGAATGTCTATCATCCTCTGGGCTGGCTGGTGCTGGAAATGGATCTGGAGGGGCCGGCAGAAAATTATCAGCGATCTTTGGATTTGAGCCGGGGGACAGGAGAGGTGCGATTTCGCGCCGGCACGACGGAATATACCCGCACGTATTTTGTATCCGCCGCGGATCAAGCTGCCATAATTCACATCGCTGCCAATCGCCCAAAATCTATTCATGTCGAACTTGCCCTGGGAAGAGACCCGTATAAATTATGTTCTCAGGAGGGGAAGGCGAAAACCGATGAATTGACATTACAGGGAACCTATATCGATGGCGTAACCTTTGATCTACAGGCCCGGATTCTCACTTCCGGAGGTCATTCCCGAGCTGTCAAGACACCCTACCACGGGTTTGGGGCCCGACGGAACGAGTGTTTGGAAAAACTGATATCGGTTCGGGTGGATCAGGCGGATGAGGTTTTGATACTCATTTCAACCGAAGTGGACCATCCTGTTCTGGGCCGCAGCCGATCCAACCTGCCGGCAGAAAAAGATGCTTCGTTCGCCAGATTGCTCGAACGCCACATCGCAGACCATGCTCCACTTTTTAATCGTGCGGATATCCATTTGGGACAAACCAACGCCTCCGATCTTTCCGTACTCGCCGATCGTCTGATTCATCAGGCTTATCTGGGACATCCTTCTCCGCGGTTATTCGAGCTGATCTTCCAGATGGGCCGATATCTTTTGATATCCGGAAGCCGGCCTGGAAGCCGGGCGTTGAATTTGCAGGGAATCTGGAATGATTCCTACCACCCCCCCTGGCAGTGCCGGTATCAATTGGATATCAATCTGCAGATGTGTTACTGGCTGGCGAATGTGGGAAATCTCTCCGAATGCAACGCTCCGCTGTTTGCACTTTTGGATCGATTAAAACCCGCGGCGCAGGCTTTTGCCAAGGATTTATACGGATATCGGGGCATATTGCTGGGAATCGCAACCGACGGCATGAATATCCGTTATTTCAACCGACTGGAGACTCCGTCTATTGCCGGATGGTTGGCGAATCATTACTGGCAGCACTATGAATTCACCCAGGATACGGAGTTTCTGGCCGCGAAAGCGTTTCCGTTTCTGAGAGAGGCGGCACTGTTTCTGGAGGATTATCTGACGGAGGATGAAAAGGGCCGCTATAGAATTCTTCCGTCCACCTCGCCTGAGAACCGCCCTTCCAACCGGAATGTAAATCTCAGCAAAAACGCAACTTTTGATATCGCCGTAGCCCGGGAACTGTTCACCAACACGGCCAATGCCGCGGAAGCATTACAGATCGATGCCGACCGTATCGGAACATGGCGAGAGATCGCAAAACGCCTTCCGGAATGGCCGATTGGGTCGGACGGAGCTCTTCGCGAATGGAACGATCCCGAAGCGAAAGATCAGGAGCATCATCGTCATTTAACCCATCTGTATCCGCTGCATCCGGGAGCACTTTTTACCCCGGAAACCACGCCGGAACTGATGGAGGCCGCACGAAATGCGTTAGACAAGAGGGTCCGAGGCATGAAGTCGGACGCCTGCGGCTGGACGTATGCCTGGCTTGTCTGTCAATACGCCCGACTGGGGGATGGTGAAACGGCCTATCAGCACCTTATGAACCTGTCGCGGGGATTTCTGATGGATAATTTTATGACATCGATGGGAGACTGGCGTCAGCAGGGGCTTGGCCGCCGAAGAAATCCGGCCTATCTTTCTCATGCCTTTCAAATCGAAGCGGGTCTGGGGGCCGCAGCCGGTATCGCGGAAATGCTGCTGCAAAGCCACGGCGGAATCATTCGCATTCTGCCGGCGCTTCCGAAGGCATGGCCGGAGGGGCATGTGCAAGGTTTGCTGGCACAGGGTGGATTCGAATTGGATTTTTGCTGGGCAGGCGGAATTATCCAAAACGTAAATATCGTTAGCCGTGCCGGCCGTTTATGCCGCTTAAAACTGTGTCGACCCTTGGCAGAACCTCTGAAACTATATCAAAATGAAAACTTGATCTTTTTTCGTCAGCCCTCTCCGAATCTTCTGGAGTTTGAAACAGAGCCTCATGGGCGTTATATTCTAACTGGAAATATAAACGGATACCCAGAATTTTGAGAGAGTCAGAAAATTCATAGATCTTTTTCGGTGTCAGATTCTTCGCGAACGATAAACCGCTGCATCATTGTATGAACGCCGGACTTTCGAGGATTGCAAATTATATTATACAATCATGCGGATTTCCAGGTCGCCCAGATTGTTGAATTTGGGAAAATCGTCGATGGCGGAGGCTTTGATTTTCCCGGCAGCATCGGTATAGGTGATGGATTTGAACTGCCGGGCGGCCAGGCCGTAAGGAACGCCGCCGTTGGCGGGATCGGCAAATCCCAACACCGCTTTGGTCACATTGAAAGCGGCGATATTGGAGTTTCGCAGCCACACGGTTTCCGTTTTGCTTCCCTTGAGTGTCACACTGCCAAGGGTCGCCGCCGCCTCAAAATCGTCCGGAGAATCCGGCAGGCCGGTGAAGGAGGGATTCACGCCGGCGAAGATGGAGCTATCGAAAAGACGACCCACCGTGAGAGAACCCATATTATTTGCCGAGCGGATGAGCACATGATCCATGGCGCCGAGAACCGCGAGCTTGGCCAGCGAAACCGCCTTGGGATTCGCCGGAACCAGCGGCTGGGTCAGCATCAGGTCGGCATGGGTGTAGTTCCCTTTCACGGTGAGGCTGTTTAGAAACTGGGCGTTAATATCGGCGCTGAAATTCTGGCTGGAGGAGAGTTTGCCGATCCACGGAGCGGTGATGGCATCGGCCATTCCATCCGTGTCCTGCCAATTGTTGACGACCAGCGATTGAATGGGCGTTTGGGACTGGATGGTCAGATCCGCAACATCCGAAAATTTCATATTCACGGAGCGGCCGGCGGCAACCGGAGGGCCAATGGCGATGAGGTGCTGGTCGGCAACGTTGTGAAACTCCAGCCTGTTCAGGCTGCCGGTTATTGTCAAATCCCCCTGGAGATTCACCGGTTTCGCCTGGATGTCTTTGAGCGATCCCTGGACGGTGATGTTTTCCACGTCGAAAAAGCCGTTGCCGCCCGACGCTTTGAACGCCAGCGAGGACGCGGACGAAGTGTTATGCAGGGTGATATCCGACAGGGATGCGCCGGAAGGGGCTGTGATCACGGTTTTTTTGCCGGGTTGAACCGCAAGGTTGTCGCCCTGAAATACCAGGTCGGCCGACCCGGATTTGATCGTAAGGGTCGCGACCGTGCCATCGGGTTCGGTATAGATCAGGGACGAGTTGGTGATTGTAACCATGATCCCTTCGTCGTCGGCAATCAGGGCTGTGGCGGAACTGGAGGCGCCGAACTGGTAGTTCAGATCCGGCGCAAGGGTGAGGATCACCGTTTCCTGCCCTTCGATTTCGCTGTCATCCAGGGGATTAAGATTCAAAGATATGGAAGAGACGCCGGCGGGGATGGTGATGGAACCCGCCAGCCCGACATAGTCAACGCCGTTGGTTGCGGAGCCGGCTATCGAATAATTCACCAGCAACGGATCGGCTGTTTCGCCGGTGCGCGTGAACGTAAAGAGCGCCGGATTGACGGGGGATTCCGACGCGTTCGAATCGGGAGCCGTCAGAGACACTTTGGGAAGCGAACTTCCCGAGTCAAGGCCAAAGCCGATTACCCCCTGAGCTTCTCCGGAAGTAAAGTCCACTTCCACATTGGAATTATCGACGAGCACAACGGCAAAGCCGGTTCCATTGTAGGCTCCTCCCGCCGCCGTAACCAGATAGGTCCCGCCGGTCACGGGCAGGGACCATCCGCCGGCGGGATTGGTTAGAACGCTGCCTCCCTGATCGGTGCTGACGGTTACGCCGGCGAGCCCCTCATTGAGATCGTAGCGATCGTTGCCGTTTTTGTCATTGTACACCACACCGGTAAGAAAGAGATCGGAGGCATTTTCATAGGCGGTGTGAATCGCCCAATAATTTCTAAGATTCGCCGAATTGTTAAAGGCGTAGCCCACCCCCACTTCTCGATGCTGCTGCCAGAATGGATCCATCGCCAGGAGATGAATCCGATGCCCCAGAGAGGGGACTCCGGCATCTTCGATCAGAAGCCGGAGTGCATCTTCAGCCGAATCCGGGGCTGTTGACAGTCCATACCCGGCGGCAAGGGATTCAATGTTGTTGGCATTGGGACCCCAGGGCAGTATATAGCCGGCATCGATGGCCATTTTGTTGGGCCAGTCGCCGGTTACCTGACTTTGATGGCCAAAATAATTGTTGTCGGCCATTTCCTGGGCGTGGAAACGAGCGGAATCCTGAAGCAGATCATTGAACGCCAGGGGAGGCTGGGCCGCGACGGCGGCGAGGGTTCCGCCAGGCAGACCCACCTCGACTTCATAGGCCTGGGGATCGCTGCGCGCACGGTTGAGCAGATAAATAAAAAGCTGTTCCGGGGCGCTGATGGCGGTACTGGCCAGCGCCGCCGGTTCCGCCGTCAGCGTGCTGGTTACACCATTCAGCAATAAACGAGTCTCCAGGAATTCCAGATGAAGTTCCGGTTTAGAATCCGGGATCTTCTCCTGAAGAAATCGATTGCGTCCATGACGAAAGCAGGGGAGGCAGTTTTTTCGACTATTCATATCCAGTTATTCCATTTTTATGAAACATGCAAAGCGTTACGACCTGTGCAGGGGCCTTGTTTTGAAAGAACGTTTCGATATTCCGATATCTATCGTACTCAACTTGACTGACTTTTTGGGATGATTTTAGACGGTTATGGTCAGTTTAT
>CAZOTP010000241.1:0-5396 GCA_964582655.1 uncultured Pirellulales bacterium
TTTATTCCTGCGGATACAGAATAATCCGGTCATGCACCAGCACGATCAGGTCATTTTTCCCGTCGCCGGTCACATCCGCCGCCATCGCATACCGCGGTTCGCGGCCCCCTTCCCGCCCGAAATGCTCCTCCAACCCGCGAGGCGACTCAAACACCTTGAACTTGTATCCGCACTCCAGACCCGAATCTCCGCTGACCGTCAGAATTTCGATATGATTCTTCGACTGCTCACATACCATCAGCTCGGGCTGTGAATCCCCGTTCAAATCCCCCACGCCGATCTGCCCGTATTTTCCGTTCTTGATATCCGGCTCAAAATCCGCCGCCTGATCCAGCGATACGCTTTGGCCGGGCATCTGCAGCAGCACCATCTTTCGCGGCCCCGCCAGAAGCATCCGAGTCGCTCCGCCTCCCGGCGAAGTCAGCGGAAGGATCTTCTTGATATCCAGGTTCCCCACCGCAATCTCCTGTTCCGTCCGAAACGTCCCGTCCTCCTGCCGGCTCAGAAACACCATTTTCTGCCGCGCGCTGTCATACGCCGCGATCTGCCGGGCCTTCTGTCCCGCTCTGGCAATCGCCTGCACCGCCGTCAGCCGGCTCTGCGCATCCGCCGCCGCATATTGATCCACAATCTGCCAGCCCCGCTCCGGCTCGAATTTCAGCGACCGCGCAAACTCCTTCTGCGCCGCCAGCAGCACAGGCTTGCCACCCTCCTCCAGCGCAGCTACCGTCGTCCCCGCGGGCGTTAAACTGCTCACCAGCCCGGAATTTTTCTCCGTATCGCTCACCTGCACCCAGATCCCCGCGCCGGTCTGCCGCAGCAGTATTGCCGGCCCGAATGACCGGTAAATCATCACATCCGCCATCCCGTCCTGATCCAGGTCGGCAATCCGGACATCCACGGGCGGATCCTTCAAGTCCTTGACCTCCAGTTCCGGTCCCGCCGCGGTGTTCTCCCTGCCCAGGTTCAGAACCGACCGCATGAAAAACTGCGACTTCTGCTTGTCCTTCTCCCTCGCGATATAAACCAGATCCGCTGTCCCGTCCCCATTGATATCCGTCGTATCCATCGCCAGAGGCTCGCCCGTAACATCCGCCACCGCCGGATAGGTAATCCGCCCGTTTTCGAACCGGCTCACCCCGATAATCTTCTCCTTAATGCTCAAACAAACCAGCGACTCTCCCGCTCCTCCGTCCGACGCTGTCGTGAGCTTCTGCATATCCTTCAAGCCCGGATAGGTCGCCGGCTCGGTGAAACTTCCATCCGCCCGCCCGCGGTACAATATAAATTCCGCCCGGTCCGGATCGCTCACCACGGCATCCGTCAAACCATCTCCGTCCAGATCGCCCGCAGCAATATCCCGCTTATCCGCCGACTCCCCCCCGGCAAACGCGTAATGCAGAAGCGTCTCCTGCTCCGCTTTCCCCGCAAACTGCCACGAATACACCAGCACCCGCCCGCCCTCGTTGCTGATGGAAATCACCTCCGGACTGCGGCTGTTCGGCATCACATACTCCAGATCCATATCCCGCGGACCGGGCATCGCCGCCCGCATCCCCGGTCCCGGTTTGCCCTGCGAATCTCCGAGGCACACCCACACCGGATACTCCGGATCCTCCGTCAACGTTACCAGGTCCGGAATCTGATCCTGGTTCAGATCGCTCACCCACATTCGCTTGATTTTCTCCGTCACCCCCGGATACCGCATCGCCGGCGCCATCGTCCCGTCGGGCTTCTGCCGCACTACAAAATACGCATTTTCTCCCTGCAAGATCAGATCACACAAATCATCATAATTCATATCCGCCGCCAGGAGGGCATTGGGGTGATTCGCCCCTTCCCGAAGATCAATTTTCGTCGCCGTCTGCCACGCCGGAACCGCCCCCGCCGCGTCCTCCGCCTTCTTCTCCTCGCCGCCCTGAGCCTTCTCCTGAAGCAGCACATAAATCCCCTGCGGACTGTACCACGCCAGATCCGGCCGCTCATCGTTATTCAAATCCGCCACCACCAGGCTCGTCGCCTTCACCTCCAGCGGAATGCTCACCCGCTTGAACCGCCACTGGCTCTCCCGACCGAACAAATCATTAACATCCTCCCCCTCCGCTTCCGGCGGTTTTATATTCTGCGGATTAAAATCCTTCTTCTGAAGCAGCACATCAATTCGCGACTTGTGATTATTCACAATCACAAGGTCGATCCGCCCGTCGCCGTTCACATCCGCCGCCTGCGCCGCCACCAGCTCATACTCCATTTTCAAAATCTCCATCGGCCCAAAACCAAATCCCTTCTTCGCCGGATCGCCTTCCCCGCGCGCTGCGCCGCACAGCAATCCCAACACCATCCCGAACACTCCCCACACCATCCCGCCGTGAACAAAACCTCGATGATTCCGCATGATTTTCCCTTTCCGATAAAAGGTTGTTTTTGGTCTCATTCCGCTGATAGTATTCGCTTGCAAATATTTTGCAACGTTTTATACTCAAATTCATGTTTAACAATGAAATAGGAGTCAGGCTGCCGGCATCGCTCCCAGGGAGTCGTCGGACGAAGGATTTTTCCTCCGCCTGATGGATAACCGGCCTGCCGGGAAAGGGTTCGCCGAATGAATAAGTTCACCGTCTGCCTGCTGATTGGTTCGCTGGCGTTTCTCGGATCCCATGCCTCTGCGGACCGACTCGTCCTTAAAAATGGCGTCGAAATCCACGCCAAAATCCTCAAATCCGACGATACCCTCATCGCCGCCGACCTGGGCTATACCGTCCTATCCCTCCCCAAAGAATGGGTCATCCAGATCGACACCGCCGAATCCCAAACCGCCGCAGATACGCCCGCTAAAGAAGATAAACCTTTGCAGGAATGGCAGTTATATCGTTCCGCAAAACTCGAACCCGCTACCATCGAAGAAAACACCGTCCGCTTCAGCGAAGCTGTCGTCATGGTCAACACCCCCAATGGCCTGGGGTCCGGATTCCTCATCTCGCCCGATGGCTACCTCATCACCAACTTTCACGTTATCGCCGGCGAAACCCTCCTCCGCATCACCGTCTTTCGAAAAACCCCAACCGGCTTTGAGCAGAAAGCCTACAAAAAAGTCAAAATTATCGCCCTCAACCCCTATGTGGACTTGGCTCTCCTGAAAATCGAGGAAGCCGGTGAATCCTTCGTTTATGCCTACCTCGGAGATATGTCCGACGTCCAGGTCGGCCAGGACGTCTTTGCCATCGGAAATCCCCTGGGCCTCACCCGGACCGTCAGCCAAGGCATCGTTTCCACCAAAAACCGAAACTTCGAAGGCCAGCTCTTCATCCAGACCACCACCGACATCAATCCTGGAAATTCCGGCGGTCCCCTTTTCAACATGAAAGGAGAAATCATCGGTGTGACGTCCATGGGATACATCTTCCTGGGCGGCCTCAACTTCGCCATCCCCGTCGATGTCGTCAAACGCTTCATCGACAACCGTGACGCCTTCGCCTACGATGAAGACAACCCCAACGCCGGATTCCGCTATCTCCAGCCCAGCGGAAAAAATAACACGGAATCAAAATCCGGCGACGATTCGTCCGCAAAAATAGATCCCGCCGAAACGCCGGATAAAAACTAATTTCAGAAAGAAGAGAGTACCATGAATACAACCCAAGTTTCAAAATGTGTCTTTGCCTTCGCTTTCCTCGGTTTCCTGTTTGCCCTGGTCGGCGCGGCTCCGGCGGCCGTATTTCCCGCCGATTCCGCCAAAATAGTGCCCGCCGATGTGCTCGTCTATGCGCACCTCAACGGCGCGGATGCCTTTCTGGAAAAATGCAAAACCATGCCCCTCTACGGCCTCTATACCGATCCGGCTATGCAGCCCGTCATCGAAGCGGCAAAAACCAAAATCACCGAGAAAATCGATGAACTCCTCAAAGAAATCCAGGAAGATTCCGGCGTTTCCCTCTCCCGGGACAATCTCCCCACCCCCAAAGGCGCCGTCTCGGCCGCTTTGTTCCTCCAAATTATCAAGGACACCATCCCCGACTATTCCGTCATGCAGTCCATGTCCGAAGAGCAGATGAAAGACTTCGATCCCAAAACCCTCCCTCAGAAAGAAATCGGCCGACCCGACTTCCAGATTGTTGTCTGGGCCGATATGGCCGACAACGCCCCCGCCCTCCGCGAACTGCTCGACACCCTTGTCGCCAAAACTGTCGAACAAAACAACGCCGTCCGCCAGACCGAAACGGTCCGCGGCATCGACATCACCATCCTCAAAAAAACCGCTGAATCCGATCCCGATATCGATACCCCCTGCTTTGGATTCCTCGACGACACCTTCCTTGTCGGCTCCAGCCTCAAATACCTTTCAGACGTCCTCCGACGCATCGAAGACGACGCCCCCGACGCTCTCGCTGCCAGCGCCGACTTCCAGGCCGTCCGTAAAACCCTCGGCGATTCCGATCTCTTCGCCTGGCTCAACATCCAGCAGATGATTTCCATCCTCAAAGCCTCGGAACCCGATGAACAGGAAAAAATCAACACCACGATGAGCGTCCTGGGTCTTGATTCCACGCCCGCTTTCGCGCTGTCCTGTTTGCTCGATCCCGACTCCGCCGTCCAGTCCCGCACCCGCGCCCTCTGGCAGGTCAAAGGCCAGCGCAAAGGTATTCCCGCCCTGCTCACCCCCGGGGGCGCCCCCGGGCCGCTGGCCCCCCGCCGGGGGCGGGAGCGGGCCGGCTTCGGCATCGCCAACTACGACCTTGGTAAAATGTATGACCAGATTATCAATATGGCCGCCGCCATCTCCGGCATGAATCCCGAAATGATGCTCCAGTCCTCCCTGGCCATGACCGGCACGCAAGGCGAAAACGCCACGCCTCCTGTCAATCTCCGCATGGACATCTTCGATCAGCTCGCGGGACCCGTGCAGTTCATCCAGACCGCCGACAAACCCTACTCCGCTCCCGAAAACAACAAAATGTTCTTCGCCTGCGGCGTCCGCGACGCCCAAAAACTCGACAACGCCCTGGGCCGCATCCACTCGACTTTCATCGCGAAACAAAATCCCCAGCTCAAACGCGAATTCCTCGACACCAACATCTACCTCCTGCCCGGCGGAGGCCCCTTCTTTCCCATGATGGGACCGGCCATGATGGCCGATCCCGCCGCACCGCCGTCCGCCAAGTTCGGCGCGGCCTTTGCCGTTGCCGCTGATCAGTTCCTCATCGGACCGGTTGAAAGCGTCGAGCAGGCCATCCGCAGCCTTCGTCAGAAAGACGCGGAAACCATTGCCGCCGACCCCTTCTTCCAGAACACCGTCAAATACCTCCCCGCGCAGGCCGGGGTCTATTCCTATGACAATCAGCAGATCGGCGTGGAAAGTCTCTGGAGCCTGATCAAGCAGGCTGCCGAAAAAGCCGCCG
>CAZOTP010000242.1:0-5354 GCA_964582655.1 uncultured Pirellulales bacterium
AAAGATCATTCGGGCCGCGATGCGGGCGGCGGGCGGGGGGGAGGAGCGGATTCCCCAGGCCCAGGCGGCGAAGATCCTGGGGATCTCCAAGCGGGCGTTCGAAAACCACCGCAGCGCCCTGCAGGCACGCGGGATGCAGGTGCAGCGGTGCGGGGCGAAGTGGCTGGTTCGAAGGCGGAGCCTGGATGAACTGATCCGGCGGGCGGCGGAGCGGGAAGAAGCGATTTTTTCGCGTATTCACGCGGAGAAAAACGTTTCACGCAGAGGCGCAGAGGGCGCAGAGAAGAAGAGCATTTAACCACGGATGGCACGGTTACGAAAAATAGTGGCCCGTGAAGGAAAATAAAACCACGAACGGCACGAACGGAAGATAAAGAATTTTTAACACGAAGAACGCGAAGTGACACGAAGAAATATTCCCTTCGTGGTTCTCGGTGTCCTTCGTGGTGAAAAATTAAAGGAAATTGGAATGGATACGAAACAGGTCGAGCGGGCGCTGGAAATCGAAAACGCCAACCGGTTCCAGATGAATTATAAGCAGCTTCTGATGGACTATGCCTCCGCCGCCTATGTCTCGGCCGCCGGGCTGACGGAGTTCAACCTGGTCTATATCCAGGCGAACCTGCATCAGGCGCTGGCCTGCTGCCGGAAGATCGAACTGGCGGATTTGGCGATCCAGCAACTGTATTTTCAAACCCCCGGCGTGACGGAAGAGAAAGAGATGGAACCACAGAGGGCACAGACCCCCCTGCCGGGGGGCACAGAGAAGAAGAGTTTTAAACACGAAGGACGCGAAGATCGCGAAGAGATTGAAGACTGGGGCGGGCACAATATCAACTGGATCGGACGGCTTGGCCTGTGGATGGCGGACAAATTCGGATAAGAAGAGTAACCACGGATTGCACGGATGACACGGATTTAAATTTCTTCTTGGCGGGCTTTGCGCCTTTGCGTGAAACAATCTTCGCCGACGGTCGGCGAGGCGGATTTTATAACAGAAGCGAAAGGAGTCTGACATGGCGGAATCGGAAGTGATCAAACTGGAAGAATTTTTGCGGAACGCCTTCCATGGCCGGGAAAGCGTGATCGAGGTGGCGAAGGAGATGTTGGACGGGAAGGAGGCGGCAATCGTCAAGCTCTCCCGGCCGCCGGTGGAACCCGTCCGGGCGGAGAGCATGGCGAGGAACCATACGTTTCACCAGATCGAGGCGTTCATCGACTACCTGGAGAAGTACGGCGGGTCCAACACCGTGGCGTTGGCGGAGGTGCGCAGCCAGCGGGTCCGGGCCGTGCTGGATGAAGCCGCGCCGGAAGGCTTCGAAACCGTCGCATTCATTCCCCAGATTCACCCGCTGCTGGAGCCGTGGATGGGGGTCATGAAGAACACCAGCGTGATGAGCGCCAAGGGGGCGGCGACGCTGATCCTGCAAAACAAGCGGACGATTGTCGAGGATGTCCAGTCGCTGCTGCTGGTGTTCAACCAGATCAAGATTTCCAAGAAGGTGGAAATCCAGACCGGATCGGGCGTCCGGAGCATCAACGGGATGATGGTGGAAACGCAGATCCAGGGCCAGGTGAAGAACGAGATCATCGAGCTTCCGGAATTCATCACGATTGAAGCGCCCCTCTTCGTCGGAACGCCGTCGGTGAAAATCGAGATCGATCTGGCGGTGCAGGAAGTGAATAACCAGGCGATGGTCGGATTCTCCTCCAGCGACCTGAACGTGAAGATCCTGGAGGCGTTCTGCCAGAGCCGGCTGCGTCAATACAGCCGGGAGCATCAGGACCGGGCCATCGGATCCACGGCGGAACTGACGATCAAGGTCACTATGAAGCGGGAAAAAGCGATGGACACCTTTTCCATCAAGGCGCTCAGCAAAAAGACGCTGCCCGGACTGCCGCCGTCGGTGACGATGGCGATGGGCGGAGAAAGCCAGGATGACAAGGACTGCCTGTTCATCCGTCGCAGCGGATCGACCGCCGATTCCCCCCGGCAGGGGGTCCTGACAACCCAGGACGGGCGGACGGTGAATACCGAAACCGGCGAAGTGATTCCCTAAGCCCCCTACCTCCCTTTTTGGCGCTGGGGGCGAAAGCCCCCGGCGCTTTACTTCGACGTGTGGCGTCGAGATTGAAAGTGAATAACCTCCCGATCATCCGCTTGGCCCAGCGAAAGCAGGGCAACCAACCGGCGGTATCGCCATCCCGGAGGGCCGGGAGCGGATGATTTTTTTTACGCCTTTTGGCGGGAGCGTCGTCAGATGCTCCTTTCGCGGCGCAGGCGGGCCTGAGCCACCCGCCTGCCTTTTTGAAACCAGGCCGACCGGGCCGGAAACGCCCCATGCAGGCGATGAGATGCAGGTTCTAGGCAAGCCGAGGTAATCTCCGCCGGCCCGGCGGCTTTTTTGGAACAGAAGACGATTTCACGCAGAGGAGCAGAGAGCGCAGAGAAAGATTTTTAACACGAAGAACGCGAAGAAACACGAAGAACGATGAAAATCGCCAGAGTATTTCCAAGCAGGTCAAAAGCAACGCCAACGGATGAACTTTGTTTTTTTGACGAGCCCCCGTTTCAACTCGTCAATTGCGATGAGGTTCATGTAAGTTGTACTTTTACATGGGATAAACTTCAAGCCGAATATCTGGCGGGAGCATGGAGAAAACGCGGCTATTGTGTAAAACTTGGCGGCCCGGCGTATGGCGATCCTGGCGGGGAATTTGTGCCGGGACGGTATTTAAAAAAAGGATACACCATAACCTCACGCGGGTGTAATAATCGATGCTGGTTCTGCTATGTATGGAAGCGGGAGGGCGGAATACGGGAGTTGCCGATTGCCGATGGATGGAATGTGTTGGACAGTAATTTGTTGCAATGCTCTGAAACGCATATCCGCCATGTATTTCGAATGATCGAAAATACAGGAAAACGGCCCCTGTTCACGGGCGGGATCGATGCGAACCGGCTTGAACCCTGGCATGTGGAATTGTTTGAAAAATCGAATCCGGAACGATTGTATCTGGCCTATGACCATCCCGGAGAGATTGACGATGTCACCCGCGCTGTACGCATGTTGAAATCCGCGATCACAAAAAAACGTCATTGGCTGTTCTGTTATGTGTTGATCGGTTATCCTGGCGATACGTTCGAACGCGCAGAATTTCGTATTCAGCAGATTCTTGAATTGGGGGTCACTCCAATGGCCATGTATTACCGAAGCGACTGTGGGGAGGTTGATCCGGACTGGAGAAATTTTCAACGGTCGTATGCAATGCCAAAATTGATCTATCAAAAAAAACAGATAAACCCCGCGAAGGATTTATTCCCCACAGAATGCGGAGAACCCGCATGATTCCATGGACCACCGAAATCCCCCGCGTACACGCGGACGTTTGTCCCCTGTGCCGGGGCAGCGGGAAGGATTACCAGGGCAAAGACTGTTCGCTGTGCATGATCGAGGAAATTCAGGTTTCGCCGCAGGGGATGCGGATCCCGGGGCGGAGGAGGAATACGGGGTATGTGAAGCGTTTGAGCAACCACGGATTTCACGGATGACACGGATGAGAGATTTCCCGCAAAGCCGCCAAGGCGCAAAGGAACGTCATGAGAACGAATCGACATGCAACCTGTAAACATTTTAACGGGATGGCCAACAAGGTTTGCGAAGCGGGCGTGGAGTATCAATCGGTTCTGGTCCGGCCGTTGCGGCTGCCGTGCCTGCACAACGACCTGGACTGCGACAAACGACAGTGGAAGTCCGCCGAGGAAATCGAGGCGGAAGAGAAGGAATTTGAGAGACTACAAGAGTTGATCCAGGCTGGAAAATCGCCCTGCTGCGAAGCTCCCATTGACGAGAGCCGCGTCATAACAACCGGACGCCATGAAGGACATGGACCCCGGTACTGTTCAAAATGCAAGAAACTCGTGTACTTGGTATAGCTCTGCGCCTTGGCGGCTTGGCGGGAGAAATGCAGAAAATTCGGGGTTTTATGCAGTTGACGATGTTTGAAAAATCGCACGAGGAAAAGGCCCGGCGGTGGATGGACACCAACGCGGACGCGTTCGAGCGGTTCTGCCAGCTGGCGATCCAGTACAGCCGGAACGGAACCCGCCGGATCGGGGCGAAATTCATCGCGGAGATTCTCCGCTGGGAGATCGAACTGGACAGCGATTTCACGGAGGAATTCAAGGTCAACAACAACTACGTCTCGGAACTGGCGCGGGCGGCGTGCCGACGATACCCGCCGCTGAAAGAGGCGTTTGTATTCCGCGAAAGCGGGTAAGGGTTGGAACCACAGAGGACACGGAGAGGCACAGAGAAATGAACGAGCTGCAAAAATTATATGATGACCTATACAAGATGATGGTGATGCAGAAGGCTCTTAAAGACAATGAGGAAGCGATGGGAAATCAACCAATGGCAAAATGGCATGAAGGACAGGCGTTTGCCTATAAAACCGTTCTCGACAAATTAGCAATTTACCACGGTTGTATTTCCGCCATAAAAGAATGATTCTCTGCGGTCTCTGCGCCTCTGCGTGAAATACGTATTTATCACACAAAGACACGAAGGACGCGAAGAACCGCGAAGAGAAAAAGTGGCCAGGGGGTAGCGGCAAGTGACGAGTGTGGAATAACCGCGAAGCGGAGTCATTCAAGGATGGATAAGAAGATTGTCAGCGTGACGCTGGGCGGGCAGGAAGTGACGGTCGAAGTGCCGGTGATCGAAGTGGAGAAGGACTCCTTGAACCGAAAGGGGAACGTTCGGTATGCGGAACTTCCCCATTATTTGTTTCGGGAAGGACGGCCTCCTTTGTCCTGCCGAGTGGGGGGGCTGGGTATCGCCGTGTATTGCGTTCTGCTGGTCCATCAGGAGTGGAAAACCGGCATTGTCCAGATTTCCAAGCGGGAGATCGGGCGGGCTTTGAACCTCTCCGAAAGCCAGGTCTATCGCGGGATCCGGCGCCTTCTGGAACACCGGCTGATCGCCAAGCTGCCGGTGATTGGAGCGGAGGGCGGACGGGGAAAAAAGGCCGGCTATTACCTGACTCAACCGATCATTCGAAATCCCGAAAACCCTGTCAATAGGACAGGGTTTGAGGAGGTTGGAGAGGATGAAAACCCTGTCATTAGGACAGGGTTTCCACAAAAAAACCCTGTCAATAGGACAGGGAAACCGCCCGAAACCCTGCCATTAGGACAGGGTTTAACCGCTAAACCCTGTCATGGGCGCGCGCCCTATAAGGAAGACGAACATAAGAATACCACTACTGCTACCAGAAGCAGCAGTTTTGAAAAAATGATTCGGGAGGAATCGGAGAGGGTCACGAATCTGTTTTTCGCGGGGGCGAAGGAT
>CAZOTP010000243.1:0-5342 GCA_964582655.1 uncultured Pirellulales bacterium
AACCAGACCGCCGAGTCCCATGAGGGCCATGGTGAACGGTTCGGGAATCTGGTGAATGGTCACGCCGGCACCGACATTGCCCGCACCCAGCGTACCTCCATCGAAATCATAGGAGCCGCCATGGTTTTCCGACAGGACGGGAACCACGGTGACATCGCCGGCACCTTCGCAGTGCAGGAGGATATGATCCACCGCAATGCCGTTGGCAACACCGGTGGCCGCCAAGCCCGCGGTGACGGTCACATAGGGACCGCCCGCGTCGGTAAATCCGCCGCTGCCCGGCCAGGTCAGGTCCCACGCGCCGCTGGGATAGGTGATCTCGGTGAAGGAAATCGTCCCGGGGCCGGAGACCTGCAGATAGGAATCCAGCGAATACAGATCAGCACCGCCCTGATCGCTGTAGATGATATCGATCCACACATACTGCGAGGGGGCGATGGTGTACTGGCTGACCGGATTGATGGGGGTCATCGCGCCGGCGGCGCCGAATCCGCTGATCTGCAGATCCACGATACCTGCATTCGCCGAAGCGCTAATCGCAAGAACCAGAACCAAAGCTAACAACTTCTTCATAACATTCTCCTTGTCCGTTGGTTTCGCCGCATGTGACTCTCTCTCCACGCAAGACTAGAATCGCATAACCGGTTCCACCTTGTTTTGTTACTCTCTCGACAACACAACAACTACACCAACTTACCAATACCTGCATTACGAACAGGTATGAACACTCTCGTTTAATCGCCAGGCAGGCACTGCAGGGTCGAATACGCTCCGCCCAGATCGGTTCCCAGCCAGTTTGCCCGGAGGATGAGCAGGTCCTGATTGTTCACCGAACCGGACCTGCTGAAATTCGCACAGCAGTTGTACCCGGGGGAACCATAACTTTTCAGCCACTGCTGACGCAGAATCAGCAGGTCGGCATTGTTGGCTTTTCCGTCGCCATTGGCGTCGCCTTTGGCCTGGGACGGATAATTCCAGCAGCAGTCCACATTGACGGTTACCGGGGAAGGCCAGGTGACCGTCATGGCATTTCCATCCTGATCCACGATTCCGCCCCGATTGCTGGTATCCGGCCCAATCGTGACGCTATCGGTGGTGTTGGCATTGACTTTGTCGAACTTGATGACGGCCAGCGTTCCCGTCGCGGGGATGCTCATCGGATTGGCCGCATCCAGCTCGCCCATGCACAGGGCGAAGGGGCTTCCCGCGGTGGGCAGGGTCATTGCTCCGGCCGAACCGATTTTCGCGATGGGATGCTCGGTGCCTGTTCCACTGTTTTTGAAATCGATATAGACATCATGGAGTCCATCGCCTCCTTCGTCGATATCCGTCGCGGCGCTGACCTGGACATTTCCGGCCGCGGGGGTGATATTCATGCTGAATCCTACGGGCATTTTGGCCGCGCCGGTGGCGTCATAGGTGATCGTAACGACATTCCCGACCGCCGAGGCGTTAATGGTAATCGGTTCAGCGGCGAACAGATGACCGGCGATCACAATACCCGAAAGCGTCATACCCACCATAAACTTTTTCATGTTTTTCTCCGTGGAAAACTTCCTTGTAAATATTGTTTGGATCTTACTTGTAAACAGGCTGCCTGACACTTATCCTTCCATACTCAGCGGCGGAAAAAGTCCTCCTTTCCTGTTTCTCGCTGCTCCATAGTAAACCGTTCTGTTTGAGCTGCGTGATACACTGAATTTATCGGACGCAACTCCCGTCGCAACCATCGTCCCGGTTCTTCCTGGATGCCATTCTTTTTGATGCAACGAACGATTACCTAAAATAAAACAAGCAGATCCGTCAAAATCAAGAAAAATCATGATTTTATGTCGCGCGAGGGAAACACGATAAAGACAAAGATCCTACCTTGGGCACTCTCACATGCCCGCTTCGTATCTCTCTCACCGCTGGAAAAGAGTAACAAAACGGGGGCCAAACGGGCAAAAAACCGGGGCAAAACGTGTAATATATTATGTAACTCCCTTTATTCCAACAGGATGTAAAAATATAAAATTTTTATTCCCCGTTCAGCCATCCAGTCGTTTTTTCGATGGCTGTTGCATCAGAACAACAGGAGGGGCCAGATGGATGATGTAAATGGTTGTTGTTGCAATATTTATATTCTGTTGAGCTTTTTCAACAGGGATATTTGATAAAAGGGATATTTGATAAAAAAGATGCAACGTCTCGAAAACCGCAAGGCAAAGGGCTATAAAAATAAGCAGGCAATAAATTTATATAAATTTTTCATAACCATCCTAAACGCCGATAATAACCTAAGTTTACGCCGGGGCTATGTCGGCGGATCGGATTTACAGCCGCCGAGGCAGCTTGATTCGAGTTCTGATCGGATGAGGCTGGACGGACGGTCCTATAAGTATTACCAGCAGGCAGAGCGGATTTGGATGGAACCGACGAATTCCAACATCACGAAGATAGAATATTGGCCTGGGCCCTCCTGCAACATTCTGCAATATTCGGTTTTGCCCATTCGGGTTCGAATCCACAGCCGGCTTTCCGAGATGCTTGGGCCGGTCCGTGTCGTGATTCGCACCAATCTGAATCAGGGGCATCGAATCCGCCGGCAGATTATCGATCTGATCGAGAAAAACCAGAGCTATTCGATGGATTATTACGATATCGCGGTGCCGTATAATCCAACCACCGGTCAATATGAGGTGGATATCCTGGCCCATGAGGTGGGATATTTCGAATATAAGGTGCGGGTGGAGTCGGGGCGGAAAACGGATGCCTGGGTGCAGTGGGCGCCGGGACCGAATGTGGGGATTTCGGTTACGCCTCTGGAATACGGGCGGGACAATGCGATTTACTGCGCGTTTTTACGGCAGTATGTTCCCGAAAAGAACAAGGCCACTCTCCATGATGAGGATATGGAGCGGTCGATTCATCATCTGGAACAGAAAGGCGCGTTTGTTATTCCTCCGGGCGGGAATTTCGAGAGTTTCAAGGAGGTCCTTCCGTTTGTGATCGATGAGCTGGGGATGCGGATTATTCATCTGCTTCCGATCAATCCGGTGCCGACGAGTTACGGGCGGATGGGGATGTACGGCAGCCCGTACGCGACGACGGATTATTTCGGAATCGATCCGACCTACGGGAGTTTCAGCCAGTACAAGACGATCGAAGAGCAGTTCATGGATTTGACGTCCACGATCCACGGGCACGGGGCGAAAGTGTTCCTGGATATGGTGATTAATCATACCGGCTGGGCGAGCACGATTCATTTCATTCACCGGCACTGGCGGAAGATCGGGGAGGACCGGAAGATTATTTCGCCGGGTGCGTGGGGCGTGACCTGGGGAGATCTGGTGGAGCTGGATTACAGCCACCGGGATTTGTGGGAATATATGGCGCGGGTATTTTTGACCTGGTGCGAGCGAGGGATCGACGGATTCCGGCTGGACGCAGGGTATATGGTGCCGCTGGCGGTGTGGCAGTATATCATCAGCAAGGTGCGGGAGGAGTTTCCGAATACGATGTTTCTGCTGGAAGGGCTGGGCGGGCCCTGGGAGACAACCGAGCGATTGCTGACGGAAGGGCAGATGAACTGGGCGTATTCGGAGCTGTTCCAGAATTATTCCCGCCAGCAGATTGTCGATTATCTGGGGTATGCGCAGCAGGTTTCGGCGGGCAAGGGAGTCCTGGTGCATTACGCGGAGACGCATGACAACGACCGTCTGGCGAAAAAGGGGAAGGCGTATGCGCGGATGCGGGTGTGGCTGAGCGGGCTAACCTCGCTGACCGGGGCGTGGGGGATTACCAACGGGGTGGAATGGCTGGCGACGGAAAAAATCGACGTGCATCGCAATACGGGTCTGAACTGGGGAAATCCCGATAATCTGGTGAAAGACATCCAGTCGCTGAATCGGATCCTGCGGGAGAATCCGGCATTCTGGGAGCGCAACAATATCGGTTTTGTCGATTTGCACGACCCCGATCTGCTGGCGTTTATCCGGGGAAATTCCGACGGAAGCAATCTCGTGGCGTGCGTAATTAATTTGAATCCCGATTTGCCGAAATCTTTGGCGTGGGATTTCCGACAGGGCTGGCCGGCTTCGCTGGTCAAGCCGCAGACATTCTGGTACGACCTGCTCGAACATCGCGCATTTCTGATTCCGAACGACGGCACGCTCCGGAGAGAGCTGCCCGGGGGGGGCGTGGCTGTGATTCGAATCAATCAGCCCCAGGAGGAGCATCATCCGAATGTGCCGGCGCTGCATGACGTGCCGGCGGAGCGCATCTCGCTGATTTACAAGATTCTCCTGAATCGGTTCAAGGCGTATGAAATCGGGAAATTGAACGCGGAAAAGCTGCTTCGTCAGGCGACGGATTTCCGGTCGTTCATCGCGATGGTGAACCAAACCAGCCTGGAAATGCTGCACAGCACGGGGATGGAGTTTCGGCCGCCCCGGTATGATTCGGATATTCTGGATCGATATACCGCGTTGTGGACGTTCCGGGAGAGCAACAAGGAATTTTTACTCTCGGGGGACAAATGGCTGGTGGTGGAGACGTTTGTGCCTTGCACGGCGTATTTGAAAATGCCGGAGCGGACTTTGCGTCAGGATTCGTTATCCAGCGAAGACGGGATGCGGCAGTATTGCTATTTTCCGCCTGTAGGGGAAAATCTCCGGGCGAAGCTGACGTTCAACTGGAAGCTGGAGCGCCAAGGCGTGATCCAGCGGCAGTGGCAGGATCAGGACTATCCGATCTGGTTTGTGCCGTCGGGGAGACGGATGCCGCGGCCTCCGAAGTATTATCCGCTACGGCTGGTTCGGCGGCAGCTGACGCGGGGGTATCCGAAGATTCTGCTGACGAACGGGCGGGGGGGGTATTGCCAGGTTTCGGCGAAACCCAACGGTCTAGACAGCAAGTATGATGCGCTGCTGGCGGTGGCGCTGGACGCCAACCGGCCGAACGAGCGGTTGGTTCTGGCGAAGTGGATCAAGGAAACGGTGCAGGTGGGACAGAAGTATTTCGATCTGGATGAAAGTTTCTGCGTGAGTTTCACGCGGTATCCGTATCCGACGTGGACGTTTTCGTATGACGATGGGGAAAATACGCTTCATCTGGAGCGGATGCTGCTGATGCATCCGGAGAAGAATACGGTGTTTATCCGGTATCGGGTGGTGGATTCGAAAATACCGGTGACGCTGTTCAGCAAGCTTTGCGTGGAGTGCCGGGGCAGCCATGATGTTCTACGGGCGACGGATTTCCTTCGAGCGGAGTATGCGTCGCAGGTGAGGCCGCTGGACGGTGGAACGGGATTTGTGTTCCAACCGCGGGGGGATGTTGCCCTGCATGTGCAGGCCCGGGGG
>CAZOTP010000244.1:0-3628 GCA_964582655.1 uncultured Pirellulales bacterium
GCCATCCGCCACGATGACCCGAAGCGCAGTATATCCTGACGGAGATAGATTCGGATTAATCCAGATCACATCATACCCCGACAGCTCCAAAACAGACAGCGCCGTGATATCCTCCATGGTCGCTTCCGTCACGGCATGCCCCAATCCCGCCGCCCGGTTCAGATTGTTCATCGACACCCCGTCCACCGACATCAAAAATGTCCCCCCGACGGCAATCCCCGCCCGCCACAACGCCAGACAGAAAAACGCCGCTGAAAAACGCTGGAAAAAATTCATGCCCGCGAAATGATTGTTTCTTGTTTTCCGCATCATGCCATCCGGAACCATACGACTGGCCGACATGTCCATGCCCCCTCCGGAGAATTCCTCATGAGGGTTTCGCCGTTTCAGGTTCATTTCTCTGATTATACCCCAAATCCCCTTTCAGGACAATCGTTTCTGCACCCCGCAGAATCGCCATATCTCCTTTTTTTGCTATAAGTTACAGACAGCTTGCCGCTCCTGACTCTTTTTCTTTTCGTAATGAAAACGTTTCGGAATGATTTCTTGGTTTTGCCTTTCGCGCGGAATATAATCCATCACAGACAACTGGATTACACGCATACTCTCTATGACGACTCGCAAAAAAAACATTCTGCTCTCTGTTCTTCTGGGATCGGCCTTTGGTCTGGGGCTTTGCGTGGCGTGGATTTCCAACGCGGCCTCCTATCTCTCCAACGCCCCGGAAACCTGCATTAATTGCCATGTGATGACCGACGCCTACGTCTCCTGGCAGCGGGGCAGCCACGCCCGTTCGGCGGTGTGCAACGATTGCCATATCCCCCACCAGAATCTCCTGGCCAAAACCGCCTTCAAGGCCTTCGACGGCATGAAACATTCCGCCGTCTTCACCTTCCGCCTCGAACCCCAGGTCCTTCGTCTTTCCAACTGGGCTTCTCCCGTCGTGCAGGACAATTGCCTTCGCTGCCACCAGGGGCTTTTTCAGGATATCTCCCACGCCTCCGCCGCCGCCCGCTCCTGCTGGGACTGCCACCAGAATTTTCACGGCTCCGTACAGAGCCTTTCCGCTTCCCCTCAATCCCTGCGGCCTCCCCTTCAAAACGCAGGGCTGGACTCCTTCAAACAGAGGTTGACCCATGAATAATTCCACGCCCGAAACTTCCAAAAAACGATTCGTCTGGCTTTACCCGGTCGTCTTCCTGATGACCGCCTGCGTCATCGTGGTTCTGAGCCTGCTGGGCGTCAGCATCCTCGAACGCCGCTGGGAATCGCAGCTTCCCCCCTCGATGATCCAGCCCATCGCCGAATGGCAGCCGGACAACTCCGTCTGGGGCGCCAACTTTCCCCGGCAGTACGAATCCTACCTCAAAACCAAAATCACCGACACCCAGACCCTCTATGGCGGCGCCGTCCCGCGCGACTATCTCGCCGACGACCCCCGCAAAATCATCCTCTACGCCGGCTATCCCTTCTCCAAAGACTACAAACAGGCACGGGGCCACTATTACGCCCTTGAAGACGTCCTCCACACCCGGCGAATCGCCTCCCCGTTTCAGGCCGGAACCTGCATGACCTGCAAATCCACCGACGTTCCCCGCCTGATGAACCAGATGGGCCTGAAGGAATTTTACGCCTCCAATTTTCACGATCTTAAACAGGAAGTCACCCACCCCATTGGCTGCCAGGACTGCCACGATCCCAAAACCATGAACCTCCGCATCACCCGCCCGGCTCTCCTCGAAGCTCTCACCGCCATGGGAACCGACCCGGCAGCCCTCTCCCATCAGCAGATGCGATCCCTCGTCTGCGCACAGTGCCACGTGGAATATTACTTCCAAAAAGAACCGAAAAACTATCTCACCTTCCCCTGGAAAAACGGCCTCTCCGTCGAAAACATGCTCGAATACTATGACAACCTCCAGTTCACCGACTATGTCCACGCCATCTCCAAAACTCCCATCGTCAAAGCCCAGCATCCCGATTACGAGCTGTATTCCGCCGGCGTCCACGCCTATCAAAACGTCGCCTGCGCCGACTGCCACATGCCCTACCGAACCGAAGGCGCCGTCAAATTCACCGATCACCACGTCCAAAGCCCGCTTCTGAACATTGCCAACAGCTGTGCCGTTTGCCACCGCTGGCCCGAATCGGAAATCCGCTCCCGCGTGGAATCCATCCAGAACAAAGTACGCACCGCCCTTCTCCAGGCGGAAGACGCCCTCGTCAAGGCCCATTTCGACATTGCCGCGGCTCTGCAGGCCGGCGCCGCCGATGCGGATTTAACCGAAGCGAGGACTCTCGTCCGTCACGCCCAGTTCCGCTGGGACTTCCTCTCCTCCAACAACGGCGTGGGCTTCCACGCCCCTCAGGAAAGCATGCGGCTGGCGGGGGAATCCGCCAACCAGGCGCAGCAGGCCCGCCTCCTCACTGCCCGAATCCTCGCCGGCAAGGGCTTCCACGCCGAACCGGTTTATCCCGATCTCTCGACGGCTCAAAACGCCTCTAAACTTCTCGAGGCGTGGAAAGAAAACCGGCTTCCCAGCCTGATCGCAAAATAATCCAAGAAAAAAGGCAGAACACTGCGTTCTGCCTTGCATGAATTCCCGAAAAAATATCTGCGCATTACCCTTTGTTCCGCAGGTTCCGCCGCCACCGGCCAAGCACCATCAGCCCGCCGATCGCCAGCATCCCCAGCATCCCCGGCTCCGGGATGATGGGAATCAGCTGCCCGCCTCCGGTCAGGTCATACGTCAGGCCCATCAGATAGCCGTTCTCCGGCAGCAGCGCCAGGTAATACACATTCAATCCGGCCTGGCCGAGGATGTTGCTCACGATGCCGCCGGAAATATCCGCGCCGCTGACTTCTTTCGCGTAGAACGCCCCGCCCGCCGTCGCGTTTCCGTCCAGCAGTGCAATCGTGTTCGCATCGAGACCCAGCACGCCCCACGCGAAATTATCGGTATAGCCTTCCAGCGCTGCGCCGAGGTCGGCGCCGGCCAAATACACGTCATGGGAGGCATCGTCGCCTATCGTGAACTCCAGCCGCGATTCCGCCGTATCCCACAGACTCGCCATCAAGCTGTGATTCTCGAAATTATTCTCAATCACAAACACATCGCCCGCCCCGCCCTGCAGATACCCGTTTTCCGTGACCACCAGATTCTCAAACGTCTGCGTGGAGGGATCGCTGAGATAGGCCCCGTTGTTCGTGAACGTCCCGCCGAAAAATGCATTCACATCCGTCGTCTTGAACGTCCCGTTGTTTTCCAGATTCGCCGATACCAGCGTTCCGCCGTTGAAATTGAACTGGCCGTTATTAATCAGGCTGCCCACCGTCAGCGTCCCGCCGTTCAGGTTGAATGTGCCGGCGCTTTCCGGATCGCGGGCAACATACAACGTCCCTCCCACCGTATGCACCCCGTCCATCTGGTCGAAGATCCCTTCGCCGGATCGCCCGACCGATTCATTTCCGTTCACCGTCAGCGTCCCGCCGTTCATTGTATAATGCCCATGGCTGCCCGCTTCAGCACCGACATACAAATTGGTCCCGACGGTATGCGAGGCAGGCCCGTTCAGCTCGAACGTCGCCGTACCCACCCAGCCCACCGCCTGCCCGGTCTGCGGTCCC
>CAZOTP010000244.1:3638-5335 GCA_964582655.1 uncultured Pirellulales bacterium
TGACTCGATTCGATCGCTGCCGGCGTTCGTTCCTGAAGAAATCCGTTGCACTGGTGGGGGCGGCGCCGCTTGTCGGAGGTTGGCTCCGAGCGCAGTCCGGGGAAAGCGATCGGCCGCTCACGGCCTACGTCGGCACGTTCAGCTCGCCGCTGCGCGACGTGTTGCCCTACAAGCTGTCGGACGTCCCGCGGCGCATCGACGTGCCGCAGTACCGCGCCATGGTCGACGAAGTAGCGACTGCCTACGACAGGACGAAGTCCGTGACGGTCATCGACGAGCTCGTGGAACGACACAAGTTCACCGCCCTGCGGGATCTGCTCTCGCCCAGCGTGCTCTCCCCGCTGAGCACATAGCTTGCGGTTGCGGAAGAGCTTCCGCTGGCCATCACATGATAGCCGCCGGTCGTGTGCGTCCCGCCGCTTTGTACAAAATTAGCGATTCCGCCATCGACCGCCAGGTGTTCAAACCGTCCGACCTGCAGATTCCCGCTGCGAAGCTCATACGTTCCTTGGCTGCCCGCCTCCGCTCCCAAATTCAAATCATACGTCGTCGTTTGGGTTCCGCCGTCCTGAATAAACGTCCCAATTCCCGCCTGACCCACAACCGTATAATTCGTCAACAGATCGCCGCCGGCCAGGGTATAAAGTCCCGCGCCGCGGTTATCCAGCGTCGAGTCGTACCACCCTCCCACCCGCAATCCATCGTTCACCTGCACAACTCCGCCGGTCTGAAGGACGGTTCCGTCTCCCAGGCCGCCTACAATCATATCATAATGTACGGTCATGGCGCCATCCTGGATTTCATAATATCCCGTGCTGCGAACCGGAACGCATTGCCTTGCCAGCTCAAGCCAGTTCGTTGTCGCGGTGCCCCCATACTGAATCATCTCGCCCATTCCGCCCCATTCGCCGAGAGCCAAACCGCCGGCAACCAAATCCCCATTGCTTAATTCATAGCGGCCATAGCCGGTTTCGCCAATATATACCGCCGTATCCGTTGCATCCCACAGCCCGCCGCTCTGATAAAAATACCCCGTACCCGCAGCGCCGATAAAGGCTTCATTGCCGATCCCGCTTTCATTATAAACAGAGTTCAGCGTGCCATTCTGCAAATGATACTCGCCATAGCCATTGGGTCCGCCGCCGACGATCGGCCCGTATCCGCTGTTCACCGTCCCGCCATCCTGGACAAATTTTCCGCTGCCCTCTCCGCCGACGGTAAGAGCATCCGTAATATTCAAATCCCCGTTCCAGAGAAAATAATTTCCGGTGCTGCCCGGAACCATCGCCAGGGTCAAAGACTGCGTAACCTGGTGCGTTCCGCCGTGCTGATTGAACTCGCCGTAACTTCCATCCCATTTTCCAATCGTTTCCCATCCGGTTTGCAGCGACCCGTCGTACAGATAGTAATATCCGGATGAACCGGAATTGTCCCCGACAACCACCTCATTGCCCACCGTAATCTGCGAAATCCCGGAATCCTGGGTCTGCGACATGTGGCCGTATCCCTGATTTCCGACTATAAAATTGTCACCCACCGACAAGGCGCCGCCGTGCACCGCATATTCCCCCTGACTGCTCGCCTGGGTCGCCAGCATCAGATCGTGAGCGACGCTCTGGGTGCCTCCGTACTGATTGAATTCTCCTGTCGCGCCGGTGTTGGTCCGCACATTCTCGCTGCCTTCCACGGAGAGAGTC
>CAZOTP010000245.1:0-5327 GCA_964582655.1 uncultured Pirellulales bacterium
ATCCGTTCCTGGGGCGAATACCTGGGGCAAATCCAAATCAGGAATATGTAATATATTTTGGAAATGGAGGAACGGCATATGAGCAAATCTCTGGATATGGATCATCGCGGGGCAATCCGTTCTCCGGTCGGAGAACACGGGGAACAGAAAGCGGAGGCGGGGATGGAAGGCATTTCGCTGGAAGCGGTATTTCCCGGTTTACAAAGAATCCTGGAGGCCCTGCCATTTTTGGTGCATGTACAGCGGGGGGACTGCCGGATCCTGGCGGCGAATACCCGCTTTCTAGAGCATTTCGGAGATCCGCAGGGGCGGTGTCTTGGCCAGATCCTGGCGGAGTCGGGGGCGTCGTGCGAGAGCTGTCTGATCCGAAAGAGCATTCTCGGGGGAGACGGGCATCCGCTGGAGTGCGCAGGCCGATCGGGGCATATCTATCAGATTTACGGCAAGCTTCTGGCAGGGGATTCCCAGGGGCCCCTGGTTCTGGTGACTGCGCAGGATATCAGCTCGCAGCGATGGAGCGAAGCGGCGCTGTGCAAGGTGGAGGAGCGTCTGCGCATCATCGCGGATTATACCTGCGACTGGGAAAGCTGGTTCGGCGTGGAGGGGAACCTGGTGTGGGTGAGTCCGTCCGTGGAGCGGATTACGGGATACACGGTCGCTGAATGCATGAATATGGAACGGTATCCGCTTCCGATGGTGCAGGCGGAGGACCGGGATGGAATGAAACGGATTTTAATCCGATTCGAGTCGCATCCGGAATGCGGCGAGGATTATTCCTTTCGAATTGTACACCGGGATGGGAGGATTCGATGGATTTCCATGTCCTGGCAGCCGGTGTTCAATACGAACCGGGACTATCTGGGGATTCGCAGCGGAATGCGGGATGTGACGATGCGGAAGGAATCGGAGGAGAAGGAAAAGAAGGAGCATTCGGAACTGGCGGTTTTTCGGGAGAGGCTGGGCTATCTGACGAACCGGGAGCGGGAGGTGATGCAGTGCGTGGCGCTCGGCAAGCCGAATAAAATCATTGCGCAGGAGCTTGGCGTCAGCCCGAAGACGGTGGAAATCCATCGATCCCGTGTCATGGGGAAACTGCAGGTCCACTCGGTGGCGGATCTGGTGCGGGTGGCGATCCGCACGGGAATGGTGTGAGGTCGAATGAACAGAGGGGGAGAGGCGGGCCCAATCAGATCGCGGGGGATAATGCCAGATAGGGTTCCAGTGCGTTTTGCAGCTGAATGAGATTAATGGGTTTGGTGAGGTAGGCATCGCAGCCGGCTTCAAGACATTTGGCTTCATCGTGCTTCATGGCGCTGGCGGTCAAGGCGATGATGGGGATTCGGACGCCCTTTTTACGAAGAAGCGCAACGGCTTCGTAGCCGTTCATCACGGGCATCTGCATATCCATGAGAATCAAATCGAAGGATTCGGCGAGGGCCTGATCGACGGCGAGTCGGCCGTTGGAGACGAGGACGGGATGTAATCCGATTTTTTTCAGGAGAATCTCGATGAGAATCTGGTTGGTGGGATTGTCTTCGGCGACAAGGATTCTGGCGTCCGACAGGCGGCAGGCGGGCGTTTCCGTCGGATGAACGGCCGGGGACTCGTCCGCCGTCGAAGGCTCCTGATGGGGTTGGTAGGGGAGGGTCAGGGTGAAGCGGCTTCCACGGCCCGGTTCGCTTTGGACGCGGATATCGCCTCCCAGGAGGACGGCGAGTTTTTTGGTGATGGTCAGTCCCAGTCCGGTGCCGCCGTATTTTCGGGTGGTGGAGGAATCGGCCTGCGAGAAGGGTTCAAAAATCAACTGGAGTTTTTCGGCGGAGATTCCGATTCCGGTATCTTCCACTTCGAAGGAAAGCATGGGACGGTCCTGGGATTCCCGGCAAGAGACATGGAGATGGACATGTCCGGTTTCGGTGAATTTGATCGCGTTGTTGACGAGGTTGATGAGGCATTGTTTGAGTCGGATGGGGTCGGTATGGATGGAATCGGGGGTTTCGGGGGGGCAGAGAATCTGGAAGTCGAGCCCTTTCTGGGCGGCTTTGGGCTGGAGCATGGCGAAGACCATCTGGAGGATTTCGGTGAGGGAGCAGTCGAGCATTTCAAGATCCATTTTTCCGGTTTCGATTTTGGAGAGATCGAGGATGTCGTCGATGATGCGAAGAAGATTGTGCCCGGACTGTTTGATAATCTGGATGTATTCAACCTGGTGGGGCTGGAACTGCTCCTCGGCGAGCAAGTCGGAAAATCCGAGGATGGCGTTCATGGGGGTGCGGATTTCGTGGCTCATGTTGGCGAGAAATTCAGTTTTGGCGAGATTGGCCATTTCGGCCTGCGTGGCCATATCGCGGGCGAAGGCCGTGGCTTCTTCCAGATACCGGTTGGTCTGGAGAAGCTCCTCGCGGGCCTGTTTGAGTTCGGTGATATCGCGGAGTATGCCGACCGCGTGCCAGCTTCCGTTGAGCTGAACCGCGGAGAGAGACATGGCGATGGTGATTTCGGCGCCGTCTTTTCGAAGGGCCTGGAGTTCGAGGGTTTTTCCGACGGCGTTTCCGGCGCCGGAGCGGAGAAATTCGGGAAAGGCGTTTTGGTGGGCTTCCCAATACCGCGCTGGCGCCAGAAGACGGTGAAGGTTTTGTCCCATTGCTTCTTCGGAGGAATAGCCCAGGATTCGTTGGGCGGCGGGATTCCAGTAGGAGATGTTTCCGCGGGAGTCCATCATGAGGATGGCGTCCTGGGCGGCGTCGGTGATGGCGCGGAGCTGGGATTCGCTCTGCTGGAGCAGTTTTTGAATTTTCACCAGCTCGGTAATATCGTCCACCATTTCGATGACGGCGACGACGCGGCCGTTGTCGTCGAGAAGGGGGGTTGACACGATGCGAAAGTGTTTGATTCCGCCGGGAGTGGGAGTTTCGGTGACTTCTTCATGAAGAAGTCCGTCCCGCAGGGTTTTTATGACGGGGCAGTGCCCGCAGGGGCCGTCGGGGGCAGGGTCATTGAAGGCGCGGTAGCAGAGGGGGCGCTGTTCCGGATCGACCTGGGGGAACCATTGTTTCATGCGATGGTTGAGATCGAGGACTTCCATCCGGGGGCTGATCAGGGCAACCCCGACGGAGATGTGTTCGTAGAGATTCCGGTATTTTTGTTCGCTGTGTCGGAGTTTTTTTTCGACGGTATTCCGGAGGCGGATTTCCTCGGTCTGCCGCTGATTGGCCAGGAGAAGTTTTTGATTGATGCGCGCGGCCCAGACGGTCAGGACCAGCAGAGAGAGAATGAGACCGCCGGCGGCGGCGATCCAGAGCCAGTAATGCCGCAGGGCGGTGATCCAGGAGATTTTGCCATAATCGGCGTAAGGGCCGTGACGAAGGTCTTTGAGGCATTCGTGAACGGGCTGGTAGTTCTGGACAAAAGTCCATCCCGCGCTGCCGGCGGCTTTGGCGGGCGGCGAATCGGCGGGCATGTGCATGAGAACGCCGGCGACTTGCTTGGCCAGCTCCTCCGGGGTGGAGGCGAGTTTGGCCAGGGACCATTCCGGATAGCTGCGGGTGGAGTGCAGGAAGGGCAGTTCATCGGTGATCTTCTGAGGGTTGAGGATTTTCAGGTCGTCGAGGCGGATTTTCCCTTCTTCGGCCATGCGTTCGAGGGTGTCGGACCGGACGGTGCCGGCATCGACGCTTTGGTTGAGGACGGCATAAACGACGGCGTCGTGAGTTTCCCCGAAGAGCAGGGAGGAGAAGTCGCGGTCGGGATCGATGCGGCGTTCCCTGAGTTCGCGAAGGGCCATGAGCCATCCGCCAAAGGAGTATGGATCGACGGCCATGAAGGATTTGTCTTTCAGATGTTCTATTTTCCGGATATCGTCCCGGTCAGCGCGGCAGAAGATCACGCCGGCAAACTGGGTGGTTGCTTTTCCATTCACCGAGTTGATGAGAGTGACGACGCCTCGAATGCGTCCGGCAGTTTCCAATTCGACATACTGAGCGGAATTGGTGAGGAGAAAGTCCGCCCGATAATCCCGGACGGCGGGGACAACCTGGTCGAATTCGAGGGGGACGATCTGAAATTGATGTCCAGGGAGTTCGCGGTTGAGAAAATCGGCGGTGAGTCCCCATTGCTGGAGGCACTGGGCGGAACCTCGTTTGGCAAGGACGCCGATTTTGATCGGCGTTAGAGGTTTTGGCGGCGCGGTTTTTTCGAGGGCTCCGAGCCACTGGTCGTAGATTTCCCGGTATCGGCCGGATGTTTGGATCAGGGCAAGCCCCTCTTCCAGATGATGTAGAAGATCGGCGTTCCCCTTGGGAACGGCGAAACAGTAGTCCATGGCCAGCAGGGACTCGGAGGAGACCAGATCGGCGGCACCGGATTTTTGAATCCAGTAAAGCCCCGGAAGTTTGGCCCCGAGATAATAAGCGTGACGGTCGGCGGCCAGAAGTTCAACGGCCTGGGAGGGAGTGTCGGCGAGGGCTGGATTCCCGTCGATGCGGTGTTCGAGCAGGTAATCGTGCATGATGTCGTTTTTCATGACGAGGACATCCTGCCCGGCGAGGTCCCCGATGTCGAAAATGGACCGGTCGGAGCGGTGATGGAACACGACATGATCGATTTTACTGAACGGGGAGGAAAAATCAAAGATTTCGCGTCGTTTGGCGGAAGGATACATGCCGGCGATCGCCTGAACAGTCCCCTGTTCCAGTTCGCGGTAGATTTCATTCCAGGGAGCGTATTTGATTTGGATGTTCAGTCCGGTAACCGACGCGACGGCGTGAATCAAGTCAATATTGAAGCCGGTGGGCCGGCCGTCCTGCTGACAGAACGAAAAAGGGGGGTAATCCTTTTCCGTGCCGATGATGAATTCCGCCGCGGGCGGGGAATCGGCGGCAAAAAGGGGGCCGGCAATACAGAAACCAAAGGTCAGAAGCAGCATCAATCCTGTCGCCAGGGTAATTATCGGAGCTGCTCTCAAGACGGGGATTCGGTTGTCATCATTGGGAGAGATCCGGCACGGCATCGTATTGTTCAGGCGGTTGTGATTTCGAGTAAGCAACATCCCTGCGCTTCCTTGTGTAAATGGTTTTTCTCGCATACTTTATATGGTCCTTTTCGACATGGAAAAAGCGGGGCTTAATAGGGATTTATCCGTAATCGATGAGACTTCGGCGGAAAGAGCGTGGAAAAAGTGATAAAATAAGTTCGAGATACAGCCCGTTTCTGACGAATCGAAGTTCGAAATCCCAGGTGAGAGGAAACGCCGAAAACGCGAATATTTCAGCGGCGCCGGGATTTTGTTGGTTATTCAGGCTCAGCGGCAGACGGTTCATCCGCCGGGG
>CAZOTP010000246.1:0-5327 GCA_964582655.1 uncultured Pirellulales bacterium
CATAATGTCCATTACTTTTTATTCATTTTTCACCAACTTTTTTGGATGAGAACCGAATTTTTTAAGGCCAATCCCATGCTGATTGTACAGGTCTTTGTTCAAGTGAAGCCGGAATGCATCGAGGTTTTCCAAACCGCGACGCGAGAAAACGCAGCACAAAACATCCGGAGCCGATACCGTAAGAATATACAGGCGGACCTTTGAATCCAACAGCGTCACGGATTATAAAACAGGTTTTCCCCGGCCCGGTTTCCTTTTCAGTAAGGCGGAAAAAAACTCCGGCGCCGCCGCCTCGAACGTCATCCGTTCCCCGCTCACCGGATGCGTAAACGAAATCGACCTCGCATGGAGCGCAAGCCGCTTCTGCCCGTCATCCGGATACCCGTATTTCCGATCCCCTACAACCGGATTGCCATGGTCCGCCATGTGCACCCGAATCTGATTCTTCCGCCCCGTCAACAGACGAACCTCCACCAGGCTGTACTGCCCGCTCTCCTCCAGCACCCGATACGCCGTCTGCGACAGCTTCCCTTCCCCGGCATTCTTCGTCGAATACACCTTATACGCCCGGTTCTCCGCCAGGTACGAACGGATCACCCCCTCCGCCGGCGAAAGCCGCCCGTGTACCACCGCCAGATACATCTTCTCCGTATCCTTCCACTTCTCCTGCAGCCGTTCTTTCACCGCCTCGCTCTTGGCGAAAATCAGAACCCCCGATGTCCACTGATCCAGCCGGTGAACAATAAAAATCCGCTTCCGCGACTTGGCACACCCCTTTCGCACATAATCCGTCAGAACCGCGTGCGCCGTCCGCTCCCTCTGCGTCGCCGTCCCCACCGTCAGCAGCCCCGCCGGCTTATCCACCACCAGAAGATCCTCATCCTCATACAAAATCCCAAGCCCCCGAGGCAAATGACTCCGACCTGGATAACGCTTCTGAACCATGTGATTGTTTTTGCTTTCTTACGCGGAATAACGGTCCTGAGATTTTCTTTTACTTACGGCTTGACTGTTTCACCAGGAAAATATTCTTCGCCTTGACCGAAATTAATTCTCCTTCTTCAGCACAAACACCAGCCAGCCTTGCTTATGTGTTCTTCGATCCGATTCCGTCGGATTGCGCAGAATTCCTTTCTGGGTGCTGGCCGTTGCCACGTTCAATCCCGCCTGGGCGGCATCCTCTTCCACTTCCCTTATCGTAAACCAGTGGATTTTCACACCGGCTTTTCCATCGCCGGACGTTCGGCGCTCGCGCCCCCACAGCCGGTCCCCCGCTTCCATTCCCCGGGGATTGTAAAACCGATGCAGAACATCCGTCAGCCGGATGTAGATCCCGTACCGCCAGTAATGAAACAGCGAATTGCACACCAGAAAAACAACTCCCCCCGGTTTCAGCACGCGGGCAATCTCTTGCATGCTCTGGCGCCGCGCGGCTCGCGGGGTGATGTGTCCATACACATTTTCAAAAAAAGTGACCGCCTCAAACCGATTGTCCGCAAATGGCATCTTTTCCACCGCTCCCAGCACAAATTCCAGATGGCTGCCCAACTCCGCATCGTGGCGTCTGGCCATCTCCAGCAGCGATTCCGTGCAGTCCAGACCCGTCAGATTTCTGTATCCCATCCCGTACAGGGCGAATGTCTCCCGTCCCCCGCCGCAGCCCAGATTCAAGATCGCGGCCTCCCGGCCTGGGCAATGCGTCTCCACCAGAAGCCGCTCATATTCGCCCAGCCTCCATGTCGGCCTGCCGTATTGCTCAAATATCTGTCCTTCCGAATACGCATGAATCACCGACGAAAGATTCGGATTCGCTTCCATGACCTGGCCTCCAAATACTTCAGGTTCCGAGTCGTTCCTGATTCTATTATAACACCTTCGATTCAAACACGGCCGGATTTTTGAAAAATAACGGTTCCCAGGAATGTAACCGCAAGCGTCGTCAGGCAGGTCGTCGCGCAGATCCAAACGCTGGCCCATTGAAAGGATTCACTGCGGAGAAGCAATCCGGTAAACACGGCCAAAATCATCCCCGCCGCCAGCGAGGCGCGGTGAACCCGTACGGAAGCCGCCGCCAGGAGAACCACCACGAAAATTGGACCGAGAAAAAGGCCCATCACCGTCTGCGTCTGGTCAAAAATGGACCCCAGCCGCTCGACAAGTCCCGCCGTCAGCGTCGCTCCAATTCCGACGATGACCGAGGCGATTCGGGCAAACCAAAGCTGCTGTTTCTGGGTCATGCCCGGAACGAATCGGGACAGAAAATCCAGGGTAATCACAGCGGAAAGAATATTAATGCCGCCGTTCATGCTGCTCATGGTCGCCGCCAGCAGCGACGCCAGCAGCAGGCCGCTCAGGCCGGTGGGCAGCATCGATCCGATAAACCACGGAAAAATATGATCCGTCTTTGCGGGCAAATTCGGATCGGGATTGAAATGATACCACGCGGCGAGGAACATCCCGATGCCCGCCAGAAACACCGATACGATGACCACGCCGATCATATTATACGCGATGGAACGCGATGCCGATGCAGCCCGGCCGGTGCTCAGATACCGCTGCAGCGACATCTGATCCGAAAGCAGCGAACAGAGATAGGATATATTGATCCCGAAGGTCATGGACCACACCGTTACCACCTTTTGCGGATTCAGCGAAACATCCAGAGCCAGCTTTCCGGAGTCACGCCAAAACTGCACCGTTTCCCCCAAACTCACCGGCAGCCGTTTCAAAATGACAAGAAACGTCGCAAGGATCCCGACCATAATAATCAGAAACTGGATCGCATCCACCACGATCACCCCCCGGATTCCCCCGATCGTCGTGTACAGCGTGCTCGATAAGCCGATTGCCAACACAATCGGCCAGAACCATTCCCGGCCCAGGCCCGTCGCCCCCAGAATTGCCGTCGCGGGAGCACAAATCAAAACGGCCATCCATCCCACACGCATCAGAATGTACATCCCCGCCGTCAGGGTCCGCAGCGAGGATCCGAACCGCCGCTCAATAATCGCGTATGGATGCGGCTGCGGAGCCCCCTGCAAATAACGGGGCAGAAACCACGCATGGAGAATATACCACACGGCGGGGAACAGAAGAATTTTCAGGATCATCATGATCCCCCCGGAATACGTCAGGCTCGGAAACGCCAGAAAGCTGATTCCGCTGAAATAC
Organism: uncultured Pirellulales bacterium; assembly: GCA_964582655.1. Lineage (GTDB taxonomy): Bacteria > Planctomycetota > Phycisphaerae > Sedimentisphaerales > SM23-30 > CAZOTP01. The sequence continues at coordinate 3,172 of CAZOTP010000246.1, forward strand.
GCCGCCGCCACGCTCAGCCCCACCAGGACGGACCGAAAATAGCTGCCCATCGTGCCGGCGGCGGTAAAATAATCCGATGCGCTCTCCTGCCTGCCCCGGCACAGGATCCCCACCGTTATCGTACCCGCCAGATACAGCCCGATCACGCCCCAGTCGATAACGGACAGCATGGCTATCATATTCTACACCCGATGCCCCACCACGGCGATCTTGTACCGATCCGCCAGCGCCAGCGTATCGGGCATATCCAGAATCAGCGTCTTGCCGGCTTCCACCACCACGCACCGCGCCCCGTTCTGCTTCAAATTTTCAATGGTTTCCTTCCCCACCGTGGGCACATCGAACCGCATATCCTGGCCGGGCTTGGCCGTCTTGATCAGCGTCCATCCCCCCGCGCGGCACAGCTCCCCCGCCCGGCGAATCATCCGATCCGTTCCCTCAATCGCCTCCACCGCGCTCACCTCCCGCTCCTTCACTGCAATCGCCTGGCCGATATCCAGGTCCCCCATCCGCTTGACAATTTCCCACCCGAACTCGATATCCGCCCGCACCGACTCGCTCGGCTCGCACCGCGTCATCACCCCTTCCTTCGCCAGATGCTCCCGGCAATACTGCACTGAATCTTCCAAGATTATGCCTCCTGTCGCCAGTTCCTCCGCCAAAGCCGCCAGCAGCGTATCGTTCCGCTTGTCCGTCTTTCCCAGACGACCGTACCAGATTCGAAACGCCCGCCAGTCCGGCAGATACTGCAAAATCCGCCAGGGCGTATAGATCCGTTTCTTCGCTACGCGCCCCACCATGATCGTCCGGCTCACCCCGTGCCTCCGCAACTTTCGGATCCACTCGCCGGGCCTGGCCACCCCCACCCGGTAAAACACATCTACATGCTCCGCCAGCTCTTCCTCCGCCTGCCCTGAAAATCCCACGCACACCACCCGAAATCCCGCCGCCCGCGCTCCATCCGCCACCAGAAAGGGGAGCCTCCCCTGCCCCGCGATCAATCCCAGCACGTGTTTTTCATCCGTTCCGATATCCCGATTCCTCAACAAGCGATTCACGTCGTTCCGCTGTCAATTGCCTCTCCCCCGTTGTCTTCCATCCGCCCTTACCGCCGCGCCATAGACATTGCCAGCCGGATCTTCTCTGCCCGCCGATTCCCTGCCGTCACGGGCCCAAATCGTTCCGCATCCGCGGGCGAAATCGCCTGCGCCAGCCGAACGAACTTCGTATTCACGTTGTGCACAAAGATCGCCGTGCTCAGCGACCGCGTCCTCCACAGCGACCGCAGCGTCCGCCGCCACGTCCAGTTTTCCGCCGCCGCCAGCTGCCGCAGTTCGTAAATCGTCTCATCCAGCCGCTCCGCCGTCATCCGGCGCGGATGATACACCGTCTCGATAAACGTGTACCGCTCCCAGTCCCGCGGATATTCCGTCGCGAAAATCCGGCCTTCCGACAAATACTTCTGATACAGCCCCGTCCCCGGCAGAGGCGTCAGGTTCGTAATCTGAATGATATCCACTCCCAGCCGCACCGCCTGCAAAACCGTATCCGCCACCGTATCCTCCGTATCATGCTCCGCCCCCACGATAAACGCGCCGATCAGCGCAATCCCGCCCCGGTGAAATCCGTCCACCATCTCCTGGTACCGATCCAGATAATTCCGGTTCAGCCCTTTCTTGCAGTCCGTCAAATTCTCCCGGTTGAAACTTTCGAATCCCACCAGCATCCCCCGGCATCCCGCCCGGTATGCCAGCCTCAGACCTTCTTCATCCCCGCCCATATTGATCGTCGTCTGGCTGAACCACAACCGTTTTTTTCCCCGCTGGATAATCGCCCGCAGCAGTTCTTTCGCCCACTCCGCGTGTTCCTTGCCCACCCCAAAAAAATTATCATCCACGACAAACAGAAACTTCCGGTCCGTCTGGTTCCACTCCTCGAGAATTTCATCGATGGGCCGACGCCGGATTTTCGCTCCATTGTACCGCGTCACGCTGCAATACTCACACCCCACCGGACACCCGCGCGAGGTCTGAATGCAGTTCACTTCATACGTCCCCTCCACCGGCATGAGGTTCTGCGCCGCCCGCCCCCGCCCGGGCGCCAGCGCGCCCCACCCCCCCCCCGCCCCCCCCCCGCGCGAGCCCGCGGCCGCCACC
>CAZOTP010000247.1:0-5317 GCA_964582655.1 uncultured Pirellulales bacterium
ATATTCAGGTGACCGACGGTCAGGGTCGCCATGCCGAAGGAAAGGGCGATGGCCACCAGCAGGGAGATCATGGCGGCAAAGGCGTTCGCCACCCCGCGGACCGCGAACAGCAGCAGGATAACTGTCAGCACGATAGAAATAACCGTAGCCAGGGCGATGTCACGCTGGCTGGTTGACATCTCCTCGTATTCCAGCACCGGCACTCCGGTAAGCCCGGCCTTCACTCCGGCGAAGCGGGGATCCGCCGCAACCTTCCGTATCTCGTCGCGCACCGCGGCAATCGCCTCCCGAACCACCCCTCGAGGCTCCCCCGCCGTCCCTGTCCCCAGCAGTCCGTCCGCCAGTAAATCCGCCCCGCCGCAAATCTCCGCAATCCGCTCCTTCGCCGTCTTCTCCTCCAGCCAGTGAATCGAAAGCCCCATTTTCTCGATAATTTCCAGATTCACCTTCCCATCCCCCCCAATCCGATCCCGAGCCCCGCAAACAAGAACGTCAACTGTTACCCCCGCATTATACAAATGCCGGGCGACCACAAATCCATCCCCGCCATTGTTTCCCGTCCCGGCAAGAATACACACCTTGGAATGCCTCGGTTCCGTCAGCATCGCCAGCGCCTCCCGCGCTGCCGCACCGCCGGCGTTCTCCATCAGAACAATTCCCGAAATCCCGTACCGCTTCAGGGCGGCCGCATCGCAGGCACGCACCTCTTCCCGTGACAAGGGGGTTTCTCTATGATATTCCATCCGTTTTGCCATTCGTGCATTATAACGCATTCTTGGGGGCCGTCAATTGACAGCCTCGTCCGCGTTCGGTACTATATCCCCCATGAATCTCGAAATCGAAGCCAAGCTCAAAGTCGATTCCCTTGCCCCCTTCCAAAACCTTCTCCAGTCGCTCTGCCCTCCCCCGAAAATCCTCACCCAGATCGACACCTTCTTCGACCGCCCCGACCGATCCCTCCTCCATGCCGGTTCAGGACTCCGCATCCGCCGGGAGTCTTCCCCCGGCGCATCTTCCGTGATTCTCTGCTGGAAAGGCCCCCGCTCCCCGGCCTCCGCCTTGAAGCAGCGACAGGAAATTGAGCTTTCCACGGACAATTATGAGAACGCTTTGGCTTTTTTATCCGCCCTGGGCTTCGTACCGGTCCTCACCGTCGAAAAACAGCGTATTCAGTACCAGCTTGATACCTGTGCCGTCTGCCTGGACGAGGTCAAAGACCTTGGCGTTTTCATCGAAATCGAAGGCCCGAATGAATCCTCCATCGCCTCCGTCGCCCGGAAACTGAACCTCGATCCTGACCGGCATATCCCCCAATCCTATGCCCGCTTGATTTCCGAAAAGGCAAATGATGCATGGAGAACAAACTCATGAAAGTCGTGGCATTCAATGGCAGCGCGAGAAAAGACGGCAATACGGCCATCCTCATCCGGTACGTATTCGAGGAACTCGAAAAAGAGGGAATCCGGACGGAACTGGTCCAGCTCGCCGGCGAAACCATTCATGGCTGCCGGGCCTGCTATGGATGCTTCAAGACCAAAAACAAAACATGCGTTTTCAATGACGACATCGCCAACCGGTGCATCCAAAAAATGCTCGACGCCGACGCAATCATCCTTGCCTCCCCCGTTTATTTTGCCAATATGTCTTCGGAATTGAAGGCCCTCATCGACCGCGCGGGTTTTGTCCAGCGGGCCAACGGCAACATGTTTAAGCGAAAAGTCGGCGCCCCCGTCGTCGTCGCCCGAAGAGCCGGCGCCGTCTTCACCCACGACGCCATCAACCATTTCTTCTTCATCTCCGAAATGATCGTCCCCGGCTCCAGCTACTGGAATATGGGCTTCGGTATGAACAAGGAGGAGGTCAAAAATGACAAGGAAGGCGAATCCATCATGCGCGACCTCGGCAAAAACATGGCCTGGCTCCTCCATTGCATCGATTCCGGCAAAAAACACCTCCCCGCTTCCTCCGAATCCCCCGCCTTCAAACCCTCCTACAATCTGGATACGTAAATATTGATGCGACATGTCGACTGGCAAATTGCATTTTGAAATGGATCCATTATGAAATTTGTATGATATTCCCATGATTCAATCGTTTCGAAAAATCGTTCTTTGCCCCGATTCCTTCAAAGGATCCCTCTCCTCTGTTCAGGCGTGCAAAGCCATTGCGCAGGGCATCGCACGCGTGTTACCCGGCGCGAACATACTTTCCATCCCCATCGCCGATGGCGGAGAAGGAACCGTCGAAGCCATCGTATCTTCCATGCGAGGCCAATACCGCACCGTCGAAGTCATGGGACCGATTCAGCAGACCGTATCCGCTACCTATGGCATTTTGCCGGCGGATAAAAAATCAGGATTTCCTAAAACCGCCGTTATCGAAATGGCTTCCGCCTGCGGGCTGCCTCTCGTTCCGGAAAATCAGCGAAATCCTTTGTACACAACTACCTATGGCCTCGGACAATTAATCCTCGATGCCGCCAGACAGGATTGTCAGCATATCATCCTCGGTATAGGCGGTTCCGCCACGAATGATTGCGGCTGCGGCATGGCCCAGGCGCTTGGCGTAAAGTTCCTCGACCAAAGGAGTAATGTCATTCAGCAGAGTATGACTGGGGAGCTTATGGGTTCTGTGGAACAGGTTGATCCGTCAAGTTTGAATCCGGATATCCAAATGTGCCGCTTCATCGTCGCCTGCGATGTAAAAAATCCTCTGCTCGGAACCAGCGGAGCTACAAGAACTTACGGTCCGCAAAAAGGCGCCGATCCGAAAACGCTGGATATCCTCGAAGGGAATATGACGCATATCATAACTCTCATCGAACGCTCGACTTGCAGGCAGGTGCGCGATATTCCGGGCGCTGGCGCAGCGGGAGGTTTAGGCGCGGGGATTCTGGCGTTTCTGGATGCAACGCTGAAACCGGGAATCGAGCTGGTTCTGGAGACCGTACGATTCGCGCAACATATTGCCGATGCAGATCTTATCATCACCGGCGAAGGGCGAATTGATGCAACGACCTGTCACGGCAAAACCATTTGCGGGGTCTGCAATGCCGCCAGGATATATCATATTCCAGTGATTGCGTTGGCTGGATCGTTAGGCCCTGGCATACAAGAGGTTATCGATATGGGAGTAAAATCGGTTGTGCCGATCTGCCCCGGGCCGATGACGCTGGAGGATGCGATGAAACACGCTCCGGCGCTTTTAGCCGATACTGCCGAACGCATCCTGCGGCTGATTTATATAATGGATAACTCCTGAAAGGACGGGATGTTAGATGAACGATATTTTTGAAACGCCGAAGTTCGGATTGATATTGGCCCTGTTTATTGAAGTTGGGATTCTGATCTGGTGGTCTGTAAAACGAAACAGAGTCTCCTTTTTTTGTCTTTCTATTGGGCCATTAGTCGCTGTATTTTCAATACTTATCGATTTTCTTGTAGAGACCCATCAGGAACAGGCCATTCATTTGACCCAACAGATCAGCCAAGCGACGGAAGATGAAAACGCGGCGGAGCTTCTAAACCTTTGCAGCGATACGATGAAATTTGAAGGACTTATGTCGCGCGATGAGTTTGAGGAAAGGGTGCAAGTTCTTTTCAACAAACCTCTTATACAAACGAATCACAATATTGAAATTCAGGTTCTTCGCGCGGAGAAAAACGCTGCGCAGGTGAAGTTTCGCGTGGCAACCATAATTGATCCCAAAAGTCCGTATCGTTCTTATACGCCATTAGTTAAGACCGCCTGGCTGCTGGATTACGAACGAAATTCGCAGGGGAAATATCGGTTGAAAAATGCGGTGATGATGGAGCTGGAGGGCGGCAAGCCGGCGAATGTGTTTGATCTGGTGAAAATTCGTTAATGCTTGCAAAATCGGGAGATAAAGGTATAGTTCTGCGATGAAATCCACGGAAAAGTATCAAAAAATGGATCAGACATGCCTCTGGCATCCGTTTACTCCCATGCGGTTCTGGCTGGAGTCGGAGCCATTGATTATTGATCGCGGAGAAGGCGTGTATCTTATTGATACAGAAGGAAATAAGTACATTGACGGGGTGTCTTCGCTGTGGTGCAATGTGCACGGGCATCGGCATCCGCACATTGATGGAGCGATCCGAAAACAGCTTGATAAAATCGCGCACAGCACGATGCTGGGGCTTGGAAGCACCGTTTCCATCGAGCTTGCGGAGAAACTGTTAGGGATTGTACCTGAAGGACTTACGCGCATCTTTTATTCGGACAGCGGCGCGACATCGGTGGAAATTGCCATCAAGATGGCGTTCCAGTATTGGCGAAATCTGGGGCAGAAACGGGATTTGTTTATTTCGTTAAAAGAGTCGTATCACGGGGATACGATGGGAAGGGTAAGTGTAGGCGGGATCAATACTTTCCACAAATTCTTCGGGCCTTTGACATTCGGGTGCCTGTTCAGTGCATCGCCTCACCCTTATCGTTTTTCCGGTACGGCGGAGGAATGCCGGGATCATGCATTGGGAGAGATACGGGGTATTTTAGAGGCGAATTCGGGGAGCGTCGCGGCGATTGTGATAGAGCCGGTAGTCCAAGGAGCAGCAGGAGTTATCGTTCATCCTGGCGGTTTTCTCACAGGGGTCCGGAAGCTGGCGGATGAGTTCGGAGTGCTGCTGATCGCCGATGAAGTGGCGACGGGATTCGGACGGACGGGGACGATGTTTGCCTGTGAGCAGGAAGGGGTAAAGCCGGATATCTTCTGTATTGCCAAGGGTTTAACGGGCGGGTATTTGCCCCTTGCGGCGACGGCGGCGAGCGAGAAGGTGTTCGAGGCGTTTTTGCGGGTGCCGTGGATGCATACAACCTTTTATCACGGGCATACTTACACGGGAAATTGCCTGGGATGCGCAGCGGCAATCGCGAACTTGGAGGTGTTTGAAAAGGATAAGACGCTGGCGGGTTTGCCGGCGAAGATCTCCTTGATTGACAAGTACTTGCAGAAATTCCGGGAGATGGAATATGTGGGAGATGTGCGTCAGAAAGGCATGATGGCGGGGATTGAACTGGTTGCTGCCATAGCGGCGTAGGGGAATTTTGAAACGCATCTGCGGACGGGCGCGGGATTTTGTCAACGTGTTCGCAGGAAAGGACTTATCATCCGGCCTCTGGGGGATGTGATTGTATTGATGCCGCCTCTGTCGATCCCGGCGGGGGTACTGAAGGAGATGCTGGAGATTGTGGGGGAAGAAATTGGGGATTTGAAATCCGTGTTAAAATAGAAGGCGATGCCTCAAGGTGTGAAAGGAAAAAGAGTGATTAGTGGCTTGTGGCGAGTGGCGGGATG
>CAZOTP010000248.1:0-1559 GCA_964582655.1 uncultured Pirellulales bacterium
CGCGAGCTGGGTTCAGACCGGCGTGAGCCAGGTCGGTCCCTATCTGCCGTGGGCGTAGGAATCTTGCGGAGATCCAATCCTAGTACGAGAGGACTCGATTGGACTAACCTCTGGTGAACCTGTTGTCCTGCTAAGGGCACCGCAGGGTAGCTATGTTGGGAATGGATAACCGCTGAAGGCATCTAAGCGGGAAGCTAACTCCAAGAACAGGATTCCATGTCCTCGTGACGAGAGCTCCCTGGTAGACTACCAGGTTGATAGGCCGGAAGTATAAGGCGCGAAAACGCTTAAGCTGACCGGTACTAACGAGCAATCGCTTCTCCCTATCATTTTTTGGCTGCGGACAAGCCGTCGAAAAATGCTCGTAAAATCGGTTTACAGATCGAATTTGTCTCTATCAACGCTTTGAAGAAATCGGCCAAACGCCGTTTCAACGAAATTGTTGGTGGTAATAGTGAGCGTGAAACGCCTGATCCCATCCCGAACTCAGTAGCTAAGGCGCTCATGCCGATGGTAGTGCGTAAGCGTGAGAGTAGGTCGCTGCCAACATTTATGAGAGCCTTCCGTTAACACCGGGAGGCTCTCTTCTTTTTTTCATTCCGGATCCGGACCCAAGCCAGGACGGCCGTCTGTTTCCTCTTGGATCAGAAGGAAAAAAGGGAAACGTCTGAAGGGGGAACCCCGCGAGCAATTGACGTACGGAATCTGTTTGACGGAGAGTAGGCGGAAGGGGTATATTTTTCCCATCTGAAAAGGCCGAGACCATCGATGCAAAAAAAGAAAAAATAGAGGAGAACAAGATCATGAGACGTGAATTCTTGTGGTTCGGGATAATTCTGCTGACAGGCGTGCAGCCGATCCGGGTATGGGGAGAAGATCGGTTTTATTGTGCAGCCCTGAAGGATGTGGAAATTACCAAGGGGGAATGGCCCGTTTCGGATGACGCGGAAAAGGATCGTTCGGAGCGGCGCCATGTTCTGCATTCTTTCCATTATTTCTATCCTTATGCATCGGGGGAACAGGGGGAGGAAATCTATGTTTATACGGAGAATCCGGGAGGTCGCCAATGGGATATTATGTCGCCGGAACGATTTCGCGCGATCAGCCACCTGGTCATTCGGGGGAAGGGGGATATTCCGCCCCGCGGGCGATTGTATGTCTGGAAAGGAACGGGAGCGGGGATGGCGTGCCTGGAATTCAGGATGAACGAAGCGGCGGGTGCGGATCCGAAATCGAGGGAGAAATTTTTTGAGGCGAAAGAGCGGCATTATCAGCGTTTGACGGATTTGGGAATAGCGGGCGGGGCGTGGTTCCGGCACCAACAAATGACGGCGCGAAAGGAAAGAGCGGAATCGACGGCGGGGGAGAAAGAAGAGGAATCGCAGCGAATGCCTGGACGAATCGAGGGGGAGCTGGAAGGGACATTCGGGCTTTGGGGGGGAGGCCGGGCATTGAGTGAAACCATGGAGCTGGCGCGGGAGTTGGGAGTCAATAAGCCCGGGAAAGAGACGGTGGATCTGGCAGGTATTCAGGGGCTGACACCGGGGGTATGGAGCTGG
>CAZOTP010000248.1:1569-5307 GCA_964582655.1 uncultured Pirellulales bacterium
TCAGGGCATCACAACGGCGGAAATCAACTGGAAAGACCTTGTAAACGGTCTGGAGGTACAGCGGGATGTTCTGGCGGACTTCATACCGTCGGATCAGCATGTATTCTTTTTTCCCTCGTTCGAAGCGTTCCAGGCGTTGAAAAAGGAGGCCGATGTTCAGGGATCCGTAATTTTGGATGTATTGGAGGTTCGGGCGGAAGAGGCCCAAAGCAGCGAGCGATATCAGAGGCAATTTTGTTTGACCGGAGGAGCCGTTGCGGAATTTTTGGGCCCGAAATTGATAACGAGCGTCGCGTTGACGGGATCGGATCCGTATTTGCGGGCGGGTTCGGATGCGGCCATTTTGTTTGAAACGAAGGATGCCGATTTTGTGATGAAGCTGATTGCGGCGCAGCAGATTGCCGCGCAGGCAGGCACAGCGGAGGTCAAGGCGGTATCCGGAGAGGTGAGCGGCGTTCGGTACAGCGGAGTGGTTTCCCGGGACCGTTCGATCTGTTCGTACCTGGCGAAACTGGATTCCGCGGTGGTCGTCAGCAATTCTCTCTATCAACTGGATCGCGTGGTCCAGGCCCATCAGGGAACGATCGAAACGATTGCAGGTCTGGAGGAATACGCCTTTTTCCGGGATCGGTACAAAATCGGTGAGCCGGACGAGGCGGCGCTGCTGATTTTGAGCGATGCAGCAATTCGGCGGTGGTGCAGTGCCCGCTGGCGAATAGCGGATTCCCGTCGAACCCGTGCCGCGGGAGTGCTTTCGGAATTGCAGGCCCGGCATCTGGATACGCTGGCGGGAGGGAAGGTGACACGAAAACCTCTCGAGTGCGAACCTCCGATCGAAGGGATGGGCGAACTGGAGCTTACGCCAACGGGGATTTGTTCCTCCATGTACGGAAGTCTTTCCTTTTTGACCCCGATTGCCGAGATGAACATGGAAAAGGTGACGCCGGAGGAATCGGAGGCGTACCAGCGATGGCGGGATCGGTATCAGATGAACTGGCGAGGAATTTTTGATCCCATTGCCATCCGGTTTTCGATCCGACCGGCGGGTATCGGGCTGGATGTTACGGTGCGTCCTCTGATTGTCCGGAGCGAATATCGGGAGTTTATGGAAATTGCCGGAAAAAACGCTTTTACAGCAACCGCAGGCGACCGGCACGGGGAGACTCTGTTTCAGGCAATTTTGTCGGTGGATGCGAACTCCCCGGTAATCCAGAGGATGGGGAATTTTGGGATGGGAATGCCATCGACCGGGATGTTTCCGGGTCAGGAACTGGGCATGCAGATGAATATGATGGGATGGCTGGGTCGGTGGGTGACGATTTACGGCGAGAAGGATCCGTTTTGGGGCGAGTTGATGAAGGTGGAAGTCGATAAGCGCGGGGATTTTATGGAAGAGAATCTTCATCGTCTTCCGCTGGTGGCCGAGGCGGAGGTGGCGAATCCCCTGATCTTGACGACGTTTATGATGAGTGTGCGGGCTCTGGTGGATGGAAGCGCCCCGGGAATGACGGTTTGGCTGATGCAGAATTACAAGGAGCAGCCGTATGTGAAAATTACAATGTCCGCGCAGAACCCGCAGCGATCGGATAAGTTTAAAAATCTGGGAATCTGTTATGCGACTCTTCCGGATGTTCTTTTGATCAGCACGAGTGAAGAACAACTGCATCGAGCGTTGGATCGTCGTGCCGCGGCGAAACAAAATCCGTCGAAAAACGAGAAAGAGCCGCAGGAGGATTCAGGATGGCTGGGCGGCAGTATGGCATTGGACGTCAAGGGGGAAGCCCGTGAGATGCTTGAAACTCTGTTTTCGGAAGAATATCGATATTCTCAGCAGCGGCGTGCGTGGGGCAATATCCCCATTCTCAATGAGTGGAAAAAACGATATTCATCCGAGCAGCCGGCCGAATTTCATCAGCGGTATTGGCAGGTGAAGCTGCAGAGTCCGGGGGGAGGCCATTATGTCTGGAATGAAGAATACCAAACGATGGAATCGACGGTTTATGGGCATCCCGGACAACCTAGAATGCCGGAGAAGATGGCGGACGGCATTTTGGGAATCCGCCAGATGAGCATGGGGATTACCTTCGAGGATGACGGTTTGCGAGCCCGGACAGAGTTTCAGAAAATGGGCGGTCAGTAGTCGTGTTCAGATAAGCGGGAACAGGTGCGGGCGGACAGTTTTTCTTCGTACCAGGAGAATCCCGGATGGAGAGTTTCTTTGGGAGGGCAGGGATTATTCCGGTATAGAAGCGGGGAAAAAATCCTATCGGGATTTTACACGGTTTTTTCCGGTAGATTTTCCAGACGGATTTTTCGTTTGGCAGCGCCCTGGTGTTCCAGGCGGATCACGATGGGGTGAAAGGCATCGACGATCTCCCGGACGCGATCGGCCCATTCAATGACAACGACGGAATCGGGACTGACCAGTTCATCGAAACCCAGGGATTCCAGCTGCTTGGAGTGTTCGAGCCGGTAGGCATCAATATGGTAAAGGCTCAGGCGCCCTTCGTATTCATTGATGAGGGTAAAGGTGGGGCTGGTGACTTGATGGGCATCTTCGACATCAAGCCCTTCGGCAAGACCTTTGATGAGGTGGGTTTTTCCGGTTCCCAGCTCCCCGATCAGAGCGACGACTTCGCCCCCCTGGAGGGCGCGTCCGATGCTTCGGCCCAGTTCGACGGTCTCGGAAACGCTTTGGCTGAGAATTTCACGGATATCAGGATTCACGGAAGTGCTGCCATCCTTTCACGGTCAGAGGTTCGGTGCGGTCATCCCGCCGGAGCCAGACTTTGTGGTTGGAATCAGGTTGGGTGATTTCCCCCACGCGAGTCAGGGGCAGGGAGGAAAGCGTCGACCAGCGGCGAGAGAGCGAATCGGCATCGGAGGGGGAAACGCAGAAAAGAAGCTCAAAATCCTCGCCGTCGCCCAGAGCGGCGTGGAGGGGATTTTCTTTTTTCGCGGCGGCGGGGCTGATGGGAATCGAGTCCGCATCCAGGACCGCGGAAACGCCGCTTTCTTCGCAGATGTGTCCGAGGTCCTGAGCCAGGCCGTCGCTGATGTCCATCATCGCATGGAGATCCGCCATGTCGGCAAGCTGAAGGGCTTCGGTAACACGGGGCGTAAAATGGAGATGCTTTCCTTCGAGGGAACCGCCGAGCTGTCCGGTTACAAAAAGAATATCGCCGACCGTTGCGCCGCTTCGAAGAACAGGCTGTTTTCCCCGCGGCATGCGGGAGAGCATCGTGATATTGATAGCCAGTGGGTTGTTCCAGCTTGTGGTGTCGCCTCCGACGAGGGGGCAATGATACTGTTTTGCGGCCAATTCAATCCCCGCATGGAGTTGTTCCGCTTTTTCCATAGTCCAGTTTTGAGGCAAAGCCGCCGCCCCGACCGCCGCCAGAGGAATGCTCGCCATCGCCGCGCAATCGCTCAGGCTGCACGCCATCGCTTTGTATCCGACCTGTTCGAGCGTGGCATGCTGTAAATCAAAATGAACGCCTTCCAAAAGCATATCGGTGGTGATGAGGATTCGATCCTCGCCGAGACGAAGGACGGCCATGTCGTCGCCGATGCCTTTTTCGATATGCGAATCGCCGGTGTCGGTATGCTGGCGAATCCAGTGTATCAGCTCAAATTCCGATTTTATCATGACGGATAATGCACTCTTTTATTGCGATTCAAGGATGTGTGGTTTAGCCATTTTTTATGCAGCGAAAAGGGCGTAGGAAACGGTTTCGA
>CAZOTP010000249.1:0-5300 GCA_964582655.1 uncultured Pirellulales bacterium
ACCAGCAGGGCGATGATGGAAATGACGACGAGCAGTTCGATGAGGGTAAAGGCGTGACGTGTTTTGCGTTTCATAACTCAGTTCCTCGTGTATGACCTGATTTTGAATCCTTCCGGCTGTATCGGCAATGACGCAGCGAACTCGGCAGAATCCGAGCGTTTTTCAACCACTCCCCTGGGATTTTATTTCAATCGGGGAGGATGAACAACGCCAAATCAGGCAAAAATACCACCAAAACGGGCGATACGTTTCGCCTTGCGGGATTGACGGGCTGTATTCGCCGATCCTTTGTCAGGGACATCAGCCCGACTTTCCCGCCTGCGTCAAAAACACGGGGAGAAAAGCGGTTTACTCCTCGTATTCGTAATGCTCATCTTCAAAGATGACGGCCCAGGTGATTTTCCCGTCTCCGTTGGTAAATCCATCGGCCAGGGGGGACCATTCCGTAGTGCCGTTGAAATAGATACTTCGGGAGAGGGATTTTCGTTCGACATGGCCGTCATAAAACCAGCCGTTGATCCGAGCTTCGGTTTTGGCGGCATTGACATGAGAGAATTCATCGATGTGCATGCGGTACCATCCCCGGTTGGGTTCGGCCATCCAGATGTCGGCGATTCCGGCCCTGCTTTTTGCTTTGGCCATGGTTTTGATTCCAAACTGCCGCATGCTTCGAAATCCCAGGGAAAGCCGGCAGTTCATCCAGCCGATTTTGGCCTGATCCTGCGGCACCATACTGTAAATCGGCTGCGTAACGTCATTGATTCCGATATAATTCCAATGGGTCGGATCGCCCTGGCAGTTCCACTCCAGTCCGGTGCCCAGATTGGACCCCTGGCCGTAATAACTGGCCTGGCTGGTCCCCCGAAAGGCCGGGCAGAATACGACTTCGGAATCCTGTTCGAGGACGCCGCTGAGATATAAGCTTCCGGCCTGTCCGGGTCCGGCGGACTGATCGTGGGCTTCCACTTCAAAGTAGGCGTAATAATTGGCGGCGTAGTCATGATCAAACCACTTTAATTTGGGATCGGCGGGCATCTGGTCTTTGGCATCGTTGGCATAGAGAAAGACCGCTTTGCCGTAGCCGTTCAAATGGGCTGCGCAGACGATCAGGCGGGCCTGCTCGCGGGCGGAGTTCAACGCCGGCAAAAGGATGGAGACCAGCAGAGCGATGATGGAAATGACGACGAGCAGCTCGATGAGGGTGAAGGCGTTTCGTTTGGTTTGCATCAACCGATCCTCCTACAGGATGATGAAGCATTTTTACCGCTCAATAGGCATAGATATACAGCCCCGTTTGAGCGCCGTCCTCCAGCCTTTCATTGCATTGCCACTTATCCGCGTTTTCCCAGAGTGGGGTATTCAGATTGCCGTCATAGAGAAACGGGTCGGGGGCATTGTTGCCCAGACGCGCGATGATTGCAAACCACATAGCCAAACTCGTGTCCGGGTTATTTCCAAACGAACCATCTCCCCAAATTTCTTCCTCGAAGAGTTCCGGACTGGTATTGAAGAGGGCATGGCCGTCGCCGTAGAGGGCTCCCAGCCCTTTGGGCTTTCCGGAGGAGTCCACGTGTGCCACCATGTTCCAGTTATGAATCAAGTCATAGGAAAAGGAACGGGAGCCCATTTTATCGAGGGTTCTGAAGTTGTTTTTGAAAAAGTGATAGCCGCCCCAGAGATAGTTTTCCGCCATACCGTTGGGAGCGCCGGGACCGGGAAAATAGAATTCCCCCGTTACCGGATGGATATAGGACTCGTACAAATGCTCGGGTTCATGCCCGGCGACGGAGATAAACCCCGGGCAGTAAAAGATGCGAGGGTCCGTGATCAGACCAAGGTTAAACAATCCGCCCAGGCCGAACGGCTTCAACAGCGTCAAAGGGCCTCTATTGTTATTTCTGTCAATCAACAAGTGCCTCCAATACATGATGTAGGTTTTATAGGGGGCCCCGTAGCTTTGCGGGGGGAGCATGCCTTTGCTTTCCTGGGCGTACTGGTAATAGGCCTGTCCCTGACTGTGAAAACTGGAAGAGCACACGACCCGCCGGGCCAAGTTGCGGGCTTCGTTGAGGGCGGGCAGGAGGATGGAGACCAGCAGGGCAATGATGGAAATGACGACGAGCAGTTCGATGAGGGTAAAGGCGTGAATGTGTTTTGACGATTTCATGCATTTGTTCCTTAGAGTATCCAAGCACTTTGGCGCGGGACGAAGGCTGCTGTATGAACACGCTTTGGAGGATGGCGATCCGCAGTCCAAGAACCAAAGAATAACGATCCGAACTTATAATTTTTCGGCTTCCATTATTTTAACTCCTCCCAACGAGGTTACAACACCAAATCAGGCAAAACCAATCACCTATACGGGCATTGGGGCCGGGATGGGCCCATATTTTTATAAGAGATTGCAAATACGTTATTTGCAATCGTTTTTGGAGGCAGGATAGCCGGAAAAGGCTTGCCGGCGGCGCGGGAATTTCGATAATTTCCGTTGGAAGCACGTGGAATGATCCTATGCGCAAGGTTCCATCGACAATCGTCCGAAAACGGCCTCTGGTTCTGCTGCTGGTGGAAACGGCGTTTGAATGCGGCCGGCAATTTTCCCTGGGGATCGCGAAATATTCACATATCCACGGGCCGTGGTCGTTTTACCGCCAGCCTCCCATGTACCGGATGAGCTCCGGTCCGGAGGGATGAAGGCAGACGGCGTGATTTTTTTCGGGGATGTAAATCCCTCTGTCATCCTATCGATGGGGCTGCCTGCGGTACTGGTGGAACTCAAGGAGCCGATTGCGTATTATCCCTCCGTCGCGGTGGATGTGGAGTCGCTGGGGAAGATGGCCGCGGAGTATTTGCTTCATCTGGGACTGCAGGACTTCGCGTATTACGGTTTTGAGGATGCCCGTCAGCGGGGGAAGCCCTTTTGCGAGGCGATCCGGAAAACGGGCCGGGAGGTTTCCCTGTACGAACTGCCGGAATATCTCTCTCCGCAAGCGTGGGACCAAAACAAGCGTTCGCTGGTGCAATGGCTTCGGTCGCTGCCCAAGCCGGTGGGGTTATTCGCCCACAATGACGAATGCGCTCAGAACGTGATGGAAGCGTGCCGGGACGGGGGCCTGAAAGTACCGGACGAGGTGGCGGTTCTGGGGGTGGACAACGATCCGCTGTTCTGTGAACTGGCGGATCCGCCCCTGTCGAGCGTTGTGCTGGACTTTCACAAAGCCGGCTATGAGGCGGCGGCGATGCTGGACAAGCTGATGAAGGGGAAGCGGCTGACCCGATCGAAGGTTCTGGTGGAACCGCTGTACATTGTTCCGCGGCGTTCGACGGATGTTCTGGCTTTGAAGGACCCGGAAATTCTTCAGGCGGTTCGATTCATTCATCAGAATGCCGTTCACGCGATTCAGATCGACGACGTGGCGGAGGCGGCAGCGCTGTCGCGGCGCAACTTGACGAAGCGGTTTCGGGAAACGCTCGGGCATTCGGTCCATGAGGAGATTCGCCGGGTCCGGGTGGAGCGGATCGTGAAACTGCTTCTGGAAACCAATCTGTCGATTCATCAAATCGCCGAAGAACTGGAATTCACCAGCCCGGAGCATATCTCGCGATTTTTCACGAAAGAGAAAGGGATCACACCGCTGGCTTTTCGGCGGGGACACCTGACGCCCTAACCGGTTTGAAAGGAGCCGCCGGCATTCAAGGGGATTCGATTTTCCGGAAGAGGATATAGCCTCGGGACTGGAAGACGGGGGCATAGCGCCGCTGGAAGGAGGGATCCCGGATAAAGCGGATGGGGAAGAAATCGGGTCCGTTGGCGGCGGCGAGGAAATCGGGATCCAGTTTGCGAAAGGTGATGGAGGTGTCTTTGGCTTTAAGCCCCTCGATGGCTTCGGGGGTGACCAGGCCGAGGAGGTCGTAGCATTTGGCACCGGAATAATAGGGGATTTTTCCCATTTCGAAGCCGAGGACGGTTTTGCGTTCGATGTCGGGGACAAAGGTTTTGAGATAGACGCCGATATGTTCTCGGCGATCGAGGTGGAGGTTGTTCCCGAGGAATTCGTTGCGGATGAGATGGCGGCAGGCGAGCAGATTGAGGATGACCAGTGCCAGCGAGGAGAAGAGCCACGGAAGATTTTGTTTTTCGAACGTTTGCCGGACAGCGGCGAGCGCCGCGGCGAAGAGAAACACCAGCGGGGTGAGATAATACCAGGTTTGATCGGGGGCGCCTTTGTACTGGAGAATGACGGTATAGAGGAACCCGGCCAGACAGAACAGGAGGAGGGATGCCAGGGGATTCCGGCGGAAGGGGTTCGCGGGAGAAGACCAAGGGCGGCGTACGGCAAACAGGAGCAGCAGGAGCAGGCACAGTCCGGCCAGCAGGGCAATCCAGGGGAAGCGGGAGAAGAAATGGAGCCAGTTCAGGACGCCGGAGACTTCCGGGGGGATATCGCTTTTGGCGATCCAGGTGTGGGGGACGGCCAGCCCGAAATACCATTGAGCGCCGAGGAGATAGAGCAGGGCGGAGCCCAGGGCGGGAAGGGCCAGGAGAACCGCGGTGCGGAGGCTCTGGAAGACGAGAATCATCGCGATGCCGAAGAACGGAAGGAAGAAGAGATAATCGAATCGGATCAGGGGGATCAGCGCCAGGCAGAATGCGGCGGCGATCTTCCGCTTCTTGAACACACAGAGCAGGGCGGAGAAGAGAACGGTATGGAGAAAGGTGGTCTCCAGCCCCCAGGAGAGGCAAAGCGGGAGCTGAAAGCACAGCGCGACGGCAAAGAGGAAGAGTTTTCGGGGTGTCGGGAGGGGGACCGGGTCCAGGCTAACGAAATGGACCATAGCGAAACTCAGGGCGATAAAAAAAGCCATGCTGAAGACCGCGCCGATCTGGTGAACGGGGAAGGGCAGGAGCCAGGCTAGGCCGGCCAGCAGGAGCGTGTGGAGGAGCGAAGAAGCGCCCTGGACGGGGGGGAGGTCGGGATGAAAGACGAAGCCGTGGCCATGGGCGATATTGCGGGCGAAGGTATATGTGATGAAAGCGTCTTCGTAGTGAAAATAATGGCCGGCCAGAACGGTAAAAAAGAGGACGGCAAAGAGGCCGGAGATCAACAGACTGCCGAGAATAAAACGTGTATTCGAAGCCATGTTCAGATACGGGCATTTTTGCGAAGGCGCATGAGGGCCTGGACGGATGCCTCGGGGATGAGTCCGTGCTTGTCGGGGGGCACGTCGAGGAGGAGGTTGACGCCTCGCCGGCGGGCGGACTTGTATTGCGTCAGAATGTCCTGCTCGCTTCGGGGGGG
>CAZOTP010000250.1:0-5279 GCA_964582655.1 uncultured Pirellulales bacterium
CGGCTCATGTGGGTAAAGAGGGCCCCCACGACCAGCAACGCCCCCTGGGAATAATTCAGCATCCCGTTGATCACGTACATAATCGGAGAGGGAAACGGAACCACCCGGCTCACGGCATGGAGCCCCAGCAGGGTAATTGCATACAGATAAACCGCATTCGCCGCCCGACGCGGATTCCGCATCCCCCCTCCCTTCGCCGAAGCCGAGGAACGCAGCCAGAAAAACATCAGAGGCAGATACCCCGCCAGAAACAGCAGTACGCAAAGCTGAACTCGCTCCATCCCGTATAAAAGCGGCATGTTTGAATGAATTAAACCATAGGTAAAATCCGGATAAAACATCGCAAAATATATCGATCCCAGAGGCCAGGAAACCAGAAGCAAAGGTAAAAACAGAATGGCAACCAGAGACTCCATCGTTCCCTTTTTCACAAACTGGATGATCGCCCACCCGCCCAGCAAACAATTCAAATAGGCCAGCATCGCTCCCAAAAGATAGCTAAAGGGGGTTTTGATAAGAATCAGAACCGGCAACAGAATAAGAACCAGAAATCCGGGAACCGAAAACCATCGGTGAGCATGCCGGCGGTCCTCGTTCAACAGACCCCTTTCATCAACTTCTGCATAGTCCCTATAGGGCGTTTCGTAGTCCATATATTCTTCTTTCCTGCCGCTTCTCCTTCGCGGGTGGCATCATTCAAATACCTTGACTAAGGCCCGCCGCAAACGCTCCGCATTGCTGTAGCCGCTCCGCAAACAGCGCTCCCGACCCGCCCGGGCAATCCGAATCCGCTCCTCCTCGTGCGACAGATAATATTGTACCTTATCCGCCAGCTCTTCGTCACGGCTAAAAAACTCGGCCTCCTTCCCCTCTTCAAACAAGTCCTGATGCTCCTCCGTCCGCTCCGCCAGCATAAATCCCCCGCACGCCGGGATCTCGATGCTCCGCGTCGTCTGCAAATCGCGATTCCCCTTCCTCAAAAAACATAAATTAATATCAAACGCGCACAACGCCTTGGCATATTCCTCCCCCCACACCGGCCGGTTTTCCAAACGCAGACCCGCAGGCCTCCCTCTGCAGTGCTCCCACGAATACCCCCATACCCGAACCTCGATGCCCCGCGACGCCAGATAGCAGATCGATTCCCCTCGCTCCTTTTCCCATTGACCGATAAAGCCCACCGCTCCGCCCAGACGCTCCCGGTCCTCCGCCGTTACAGCCATGGGCCGATGCACCGAGGGCTCAAACGCATTCCCGATAAATTCCACCCGCCGGCAGCCCAGGGACCGCAGCTCCTCCACCCCATAACTCTTGGTCGTAAAATAAATATCATAATAACGCAATCCCCGCAAAAAACGCCGCGACTGGTTCGCCGGATTATACATATCATCCGGCGAATATCCCGCGATCCGGCATTCCGGATGCCGGTCCTTGATCTCCGCCAGAACCTCCGGTCGGATCGACAGCCCCTTGTCGATCCAGAGAACATCAAAACGGTTCTTTTGAAATGCGGCTTCCAAGGCCCGGTTTGCATGGACCCAGTCGATTGGCCCGAACAGTTTCCAAATCCCACGAACATACAATCGTTTATCCTTGGCTTTCAGAGCATCCGGATACGTATCAATCGCCGTCACCCGGTGGCCGTTCTCCCGCAGCGCTTCCATCCGATGCAGCGCCGTCGATCCCCTCCACAAATCCCCGATATACAAAATGGAATAACTTGGCGTGCCGCTCATACCCATACATTCATCTTCTCAAAATGACCCCTAAAGACTCCGGCAAAATAGGACCCGATCCGTTTTCCCCCTCGAATAACCGCCGAAAGGGTACGCCCCTCGACATAAAACCCGCACCGCAACGGCCTCCCTATTCTGTTGTCCGGCCAATCCTTCCTCCGCTCAACCCTTCTCCAGAATCCTCCGGTACCCCCCGCGAAACAGAGCCCGACGGTGCGGCAATAAAAAAAATCGCCTGGCCTTGCTGTGCAGCGTATGAAACACATAAGGAATAAACCGTCGCCGAATCAAGTGGCTCAACCGCCTCTCCAGTCCATGCTGCCGGAAAAGATCTCGCAGTTCAGATAACTCATGGCTTCGCCCCAGCAGACTCCGCATGTACTGGGAAAGAATCAGGTCGGCGGAGGCCCAAACCTTCCAGTCCTGAAAGTATTCCGGTTCCTTCAAATACTCCGGGACCGCCGCCGCCCCCTCAAAATAGCTCTTCAATCGCTCAACCATGACCAGATTATCCTGGATCGCGCGGGTCACCTTCTGGGTTTGACTGATCGCACCCGGCTGAACCCGATAACACGAAAGAATCTCCGGAATAAAACAAACATCGCACAGGCAGAATATCTTTAAATAAAACTCCAGATCTCCGCTCCAGGAATGATCGGGGGGAAATCCCCCGCCCGCCTCCAGCGCCTCGCGCGAAAACAGATGAGGCGTAACATTCCCGAACGAACTGCAAGGCGTCCGCATCCGCATGATGGCGTCCAGCACGCGCAAACCCGCATACCGCCCGCTCACCCCCCACTGCATCGACGGCTCGATGCGCCGGCCCTGGGCATCCACGATTTCAAATCGCGCAAAAACAACGCCCGCCTTTCCCTCTTCCCGCTCCCAGGCCCCAACCAGAGTCGATACGCAATTCGAATGCAGCGTATCATCCCCGTCCAGATACTTGATCAGCCTCCCGCGGGACAATTCCAGACATCGATTTTTATTCGCATACTGCCCCAGATTCTTTACATTCCGAAGCACCGTCAGCCGGGAGTCCTGTATCGCAAGAGCCTCTTCATACGTCCCGTCAGATCCGCCGTCCTCCACCACGATGACCTCCAGCGGTTCATAGTCCTGCGAAAGGGCGCTCCGGATGGCCTCGCCGATGAACTCCCGGCACCCCCGGCAGGGGATCAGAATGGATACCAGCGGCCCGGACCTACGCATGATCAAATTTTCCTGTACGTAAATTCCATTTCCCTCCTCTCGACAAACGCGGATGGCCTCCGCAAATGTCGCCTCTCAATTCCGTTTCGATGGAAAATCGCCCTTTCGAAACAGCGGAGGCAGCATCGGCATCCCCAGCCGCCGCCGAAACCGGCTCCGAAACGTCTGATAAAGATAACGGACAAAACTCCGACGCAGAAACTGCCGAAATTCCGTTTCCAGCCCCTGGCTCTTGTACAGGGCCGCGATCGCATCATATTCGTTCGGCCTGCCGCGCAATTTTTTCATCAGACTCGCCAGAATAATATGGGAACTGGACCATACTTTCCATCGCCGAAGATAATCCTCGTTGTGGATAAACGACGGCGATGCCTCCTTGTCAGCGTAATAGGCACCCAGCTTCTCCACCATTCTGACATAATCGCTCGCTTCCCGCAATCCGAACGTCCGGGTGGACATGGAAATACGCACATGGCGGTATCGGCTCAGACAGTCCTCCAGAAAATAAACGTCGGTGTGGCACAGCAGCCGTAAATACATCTCGATATCGCCCGGTCCGGAGTTGTCATTGGGAAAACCGCCGGCACGCTCCAGCGCCGCCCGATAAAACAAGTGCCCCGTTACATTCCCAAAGATGCTCCCGCTCATTCGCTTTTTGCCATACAATTCCAGAACCTCCCGCCCTAACGCCCGCCCCTCATAGCCCCAGTGACAGGATTCATACATCATCCTCCCCTCCTCATCAATATCATACCAGCGCGAAAACACAACCCCCACCGCCGGGCCAATCCCTCTCCAGATCTCCATCTGCCGCTCCACGCACGACGGTTCCAGCAGGTCGTCCCCGTCCAGAAACACCACATGGCTTCCGTTCGACCGGCGAAGCGCTTCGTTCTTGTTGCCGTATTGGCCGAGATTCCGGCTGTTCCGGTACACCGACAGCCGCGGATCCGAAATCCCCTTCGCAATGTCATACGTCCGATCCTCTCCGCAATCCTCCACCACAACAATTTCCAGAGGCTCATACCGCTGCGACAACGCGCTGCGGAGGGTCTCCTCGATAAACCGTTCACATCCCCAGCACGGAATCAAAATGGATACCAGCGGGTTTGAGTGTTCACAATTCTTTGGGGAATTCGGGTTCATGGCAACTCCAGCCCCGCCGTACCTCGCGCCTTCTAAAGAATAAGATTCTACGGCCGGATGGCATACGTGATTTCCCGGTAGCGGGAAAAAGTAAATCCACGCTCCGACAGCTTTTCATAAAACAGCGCCCGGCTCTCGTCATTCTCCGGCTCGATTTCATCTCGCTTAACAGATTCCTCACTCCCGCCCCCGGCGCCATAAAAATCGGAATACCGCCGCATCAAATATATACCCTGTAAAAAGAAAAATAATAACGAATCCGGCGGCCTGTACGGTTAGCTCCGTCCACGTCGAAATTCCTGGCGTCAGTGGCCACCATAACACCGAAAGAATCAGAGCCGCGGCCGCCGGTTTTCCCAACGACCAGCCCGCCGCCAGCATCTCCTCCCTGCGCAAGCCCAGTTTATCCTTCAGCATCTTAATGAGCCACCACGAGGCGATTCCCTGCTGAGAAATCAATCCCGCCAGAGGCGGCCCCAGAATCCCCGTCAGAGAAATCAGCGGAATCTGAAATCCAAGCTTCACCACGCTCTCCGCCAGGGCTACCTTGCACAGCCGCTGGTACATCCCCATGGAGCACAGAGTCTGATACACCACCCCCACCACCATGTACACAAATCCATACCCCGCTGCCAGAGCGGTCAGCAGCATTCCCCCGAAAACATACTTGTCTCCCATTAACAATTTCATGAATGGCTGATTAAATACCACCACGCTGCACATCCCCACCGTCGCAAACAGTCCCTGCCCCCGGAATCCCAGAAAAAACACCTCCTTATACCGTTCCATCCGCCCCTCCCCGTACAAATGAGACATCGCCGGCAAAAACGCCTCCCCGAATTTCCCCGCCAATGCCATCACGGCCCGGTTTGCCCGCAGCGTCAGATCGTATATCGCCGTCATTTCCGGACCTGCTAGAATCCCGATTAAAAACGGTTCCGTATTCGTGAGTAAAACCGAGCTTAACCGGGTGATAAATTCATACACCGATAACTTCCATAATCCCGTCACGGCCTCCCATTTCACTTCCAGATGAATCCGATGGCGTATTACTATGATATAAAATGCATAGACCAGATTGCCCGCCATTGACCACGATGCCCGCAGCACCAGCCCCCAGGCGATCGCGTACACCCCATATCCCCCCTACAGCATCACCACCATTAGAATAACGCCCGCAACGCA